>CAZXOR010000161.1:0-2813 GCA_964642395.1 uncultured Methanomassiliicoccales archaeon
ACTTCTTGTCCCGGAGGATGATGATCTCTCGACTCCATGACGAAAGCATACTTCGCCGCACGGGCCAACATCCGCCAGAAGATGATCGAGACGTTTAGTGCTTGCGTGTGGGTGCACGTTACTGAGTACAAGTGACAAATTCAGGTTAAAGAAGCGAGAAAAGTAGAAGTACTCGGGATCCAACGGCGTGCCACTGATACCTAGGGCGAGGAAGGAGGACTTCTCCGAGGAATCCTCCACCCACTTCCTCATCCAGAAGGTTGTGTGGAACAGCTCGGCGACCCGTCGCCGGAGATGTCCTCGATGTAGTAATAGAGGATGTTGAATACCCATTCGTCGGCGTCCATCACAATGTCGGGTTCGAAGGAGTTGTCGGTGAAATTCGTGTTCAGAATCTTGTACCTGCCGTCCGGATCGTTGAATATCTATGCGCCTGTCTTGCAAAATTCCTTTTGGAGCTGTCCAATGTCACATGGCACCTCCCTCATAACCGAGGATCCCGGCACGGGTATTAGCCGTTTGTCCGTCGCAGACATTATCACCGATGTTGTGATGGGGGGAGGGGGTCTATGGAAACAGAACTCGTGATCTTCGATATGGACGGTACAATGGCCTACACGGCCCCCGGGATACTCTCGTCATTCATGGCTGTTCCTAGCGAACTCAGAATTCCGGAGCCCCCTATTGAAGCCTACTACTCTTACGTGGGAAGGCCCCTGGTGGACAACATGGCGAGGATCTACGGTATTAACAAGGTTACTGCCATTAGAGCCGCGGGGATCTTCAGGAAGCACTATGAGTCTGTGGGGTTCCTGGATGCCGTGCTCTATTTTGGCATGGAGGACCTCATCAGGAGTCTCTATGGCAGGGGCGTGAAGCTGGGGATTGCCACCATGAAATTCGATAAATACGCCAAGCAGCTGATGATCCGCTGGAACTTGACGACATGTTCATTGAGGTGGTTGGCACAGACAGCATGAGCACCATAAGGAAGACAGACATTATCGACTATTGCATCTACGCCGCGGGCACGGTCCCCGAGAAGACAATAATGGTGAGGGGGGCACCGCCAACGACTACCAGGCGGCCATGGATAGCGGCACTGGGTTCGTGGTAGTGACCTATGGATACGGTTTCAGTCCCGAGATCTGTGTGGAGAACGGCATCCCGTACGCGGAGACCGTCGGAGATCTGGAGAGGTTCCTCCGATCAGAGCATACTGACGTACCTTCGGAACAGTAATCCTGGACATACTCGATCATCTGGTTGTACCAGTACTCGATGAGTTTCTGCTCCGAGATCAGCGACCCCTCGTAAATGCTCTGGCTGCGGGGCTCCGGCGCCTCGTCGAGAATAGAGAAGATATCCCCAAATCTGTCCACAATGCTCTCGATGTCCGTGAAGTCCATCCCCAGGAGGGCGTCGCATATTCTGACGTCCACCTTCAGAAACGTGATAATGTTGTCGCAGATGTTCTCGTCCAGATTCCCGGAGATGGACCTGTCTATGAATTCGTCGATCTTGGTGTCCTTCATGGCGCGGATCGCGGCGACGACTTCCCTCTACCCATCATTATCCTGTCAACAACAGGAGCCTCTGGACTTGAAAATATGTCATCGGGCTCGGATTCCTCGCCAGCCTCCGCGGATTCCGTTTCGGAGGGGGCCTCGCAGAACGACGTAACTGGTTCGGACTCATCCAGCTCCTACCTGAATGCAGTGATTGGTTTCTCCACCGTCGGCTTCTCAATGACAGGTTCATCCACCACAGGTTCCTCCCGGAATGCTGTTACGGGTCATCTAGCATCAGTGCCTCTATGATAGGTTTCTCCATGGCAGACACATCTTCCGGGACGGCTTCCACTTCCTTCATCACTTTTCCATGATGTCGTCAGATTCGACAGTGGACGCAGAATTCATCAGGACATAGATCTCGTCGTGCAGTGCAGAGTTAGCCGCCAAAACCTCGTCCCTCTCGGCGACGGCTGCCTGGAGGGCCTCCTCGCAACCGGTCAGGGACTCTTTCAGCTCCTGTTACTGTCACTCATCTTTGCCAGCTCGGCGTTGGCCCTGGACAGGGCTTCCCCTAGGTAATCGTGCTGGGAGACGATGATCTGCATCCCCGAGACGACGGTGTTCAAGTGCTCGATCTTCGCAGCCTTCTCGGCGTCTCGGGCCTTCACGGCCTTGAGGTCGTCGGTGACGACAGCATACTAAGACATCCTGTAGTCCAGGTCTTTGGAGAGCTTTTCAATCCTCCTGACGATGTCTAGCTCCTCCTTGAGAATGACCAGCGCTTCCTTTGCATCGTCCTCCGACCAGCGGATTGACCTCATCGCTTCAGTGATGACATTCCTAACGTATTCCCTAAACGGTCATCGTCCAGTTCCCTTTGCAGGCATCCCCTCTGACTTCATGAGGTTGAACGCTTTCTCATCGCCCGTCTCTATCGAGGAAAGCCTCGACATATAATCCGGGGCATCCAGGACCGAGATTTTCTTGTCGAATTCCCAGTCGCTCTTAAATATCCCCTAGCAGGCAGCGATGTTGTAGAACAGGCACCTAATGATGTCCAATAGATATCGAAGTTGTCGTCATCGGTCTTCGTCAACGATGCAAATATCATTGTCTCGTTCAGTTTCTTGTCACTGACTCTCGTCACGAGGTTTACATCCCACATTAATGCCCAAGTGCATCTGACAGGATTTAAAAGGACGTAGAATGACCAAGCATGAGCGAGGCTCATATGACTTAAAGTTAAAAGGTGAGTTCAGAAATTTAAACCAAACCAGGCAAACCAGAATTGTTGTAGGA
>CAZXOR010000162.1:0-2786 GCA_964642395.1 uncultured Methanomassiliicoccales archaeon
GTAGAGAGGATCAAGATCGCGCTCGAGAGGATGGAGCGCGGCTCCTACGAGTGATCTAAATGGCCATTCCAGAGAGGGCAGCCCCCTTATCTTTCTCACCTTCGTTTCCGCTGGAGCCCGCATCTTCTCCAGAGATTCTTTGCAAACCGGAACCTTTTCCGCGAATGGCCATTGTGGTGACCGTTTCGCATCATCCAGCCCCTACGCCTGGCACATTCCGTACGAACGCATCTGCTGTTGCATATGAATGTTTCCGTGTGACGTCCGCTCACGGGCGTCGTCCGTACTCCTCGTAGGCGTTCTCCCCAGAGGGTTTTCGGTGACCCCCAGAATCGGGTTAAATACAGAGTCGGAGATGAAGTTTTGGAGGATATTCCAATGGTCACCAAAACCCTTGAAGACATACCGGGAGTAGGACCAGCCATAGCAGAAAAACTCCGTGAAGCAGGATACAACGAGTTGATGGCCATTGCGGTAGCTTCTCCCAAGGAACTCGCCGAGACATGCGAGATTGGGGAGAAGAAAGCCGCGGATATCATCGAGGGTGCCAAGCTTTGCGCTGACATTGGAGGGTTCGAGACAGGAGAGGACATCCTGGAAAGACGTAAGGCCGTGACTAAGCTCACGACTGGATCCAAGGCATTCGACGAGCTCCTCGCTGGGGGACTGGAGAGTCAGTCTATTGTGGAGTTTTTCGGAGAGTTTGGAAGCTGCAAGACTCAGGTTTGCTTCCAGCTCGCAGTCAATGCAACTCTCCCCGAGGAGAGAGGCGGACTGAACTCGGATGTCGTCATCATCGATACGGAGAATACGTTCAGACCCGAGAGAATTATCCAGATGGCCACATATCTCGGGGTGGACCCTGACGAGACCCTCAGGAGGATCTACGTTGCCAGGGCCTTCAATTCCCAACACCAGGTGCTCCTCGTCGACAAGACAATGGAGCTCGCTCAAGAGAGGAAGGTCAGACTGCTAATTGTGGATTCGCTGACATCGCACTTCAGGGCGGAGTACGTGGGGCGCGGCGCGTTGGCGGAGAGACAGCAGATCCTCAACCGCCACATGCACGATCTGCTGAACTTTGCCACGGTCAACAACGCTGTCATTGCCGTCACCAATCAGGTCGCGGCGAAGCCAGACGCATTCTTCGGGGATCCCACCAGGCCTATCGGAGGCCACATCGTAGGACACACCGCCACCTTCCGCATCTACCTGAGGAAGGGGAAGGCCGGTAAGAGGATTGCCAGACTCATCGATTCACCCAACCTGCCTGAGGGCGAGGCGGTATTCATGGTCACCGAAGACGGCATAAAGGATTGAACATTAACCTAGGGCGTGAGCCCCCAATTTTTCTTCGAACTCTCAGGGGAGTCTAAGGACATGCCCTTAGCCGAGGCCATCAGATGCTTCGAGGCCGAGACGGATTCGTTCAATGTCGTCAAGACTGGCCCCGGCTACATGATCGCATCCTTCGACGAGAGGTGCCTCCCTGGGATCGCTGACCGCATAGCCCTTACACACAGCATCGGCAAGTATCTAGGAGAGTACACTCCGGACGACGTTTCGGGCCTGGAGTCGGCGGAACTCCCCGAGGGTAGTTTTGCCGTCAGGGCCAAGAGGTTCGAAGGCATGATGAAGGATGTGGACTCCCAGGGGCTTATCCGCAGAATCGGTGAGATTCTCTCTAAACACAATCAGGTAAACCTACGCGAGCCCGACACCGTGGTTAGAATGCAGATGTGCGACGCAGTGCACTTGTATATCGAGCAGCACGTGACGAACACGAACCTGCTGGAGAGAAGGAAGGTGGGGGAGAGGCCGTTCTTCTCTCCCATATCCCTGCACCCCAAGTACGCCAGGGCCCTTATCAACCTGACGGGCGTGAAACGCGGCGCCGCCGTCCTGGATCCGTTCTGCGGGACAGGGGGCATAGTCATTGAAGCCGCCGCTATGGGCATGAGGGCGATGGCATCGGACTTCGACGAGGACATGGTCATTGGCTGCCGGGAGAACATGGACTTCTACGGCCTGGAGCTGGCCGACTTCGACACGATCGACATCGGTGATATTGGCGAGAGGTTCCTGGGGATGGACGCCATATGCACGGACCCGCCCTACGGCAGGTCCACGAAGACCGGCGGGGAAGACATCGATTTGATCTACGCTAGGGCCGGAGAGGTCATCCCGAGGTCCCTTAAAAAGGGCGCAAGGGCGGGCATCGTCCTGCCTCACTCTATAGATTTCCCAAATATGACCCTGGAAAATGTCTACCTGCAGAGGGTCCACGGATCCCTGTCTAGACACTACCACGTGTTCAGGAACTGAAGATCAATCCCCAAACTTGTCGGTAATATCATCCCACTAGTGCCCACCAGATTCCATCTGTCGAAGTAGGCGCAGAAGGTACTGAAAATGACGTTAAAATCCTTGGTCATCATCCTGTAGTGTCTGGCACCATCCCCGAGGCGATGCTGATCTCCGCGATGTAGCTGGAGCGCAGGATTATCTCGGCGTTTCACATGTAGGTCTAGATGTAGTCGTTCCCATTCTCGCCTTTAGACAGCACAACGAACTTATTCTCGCCCATCGTGACCCTAGCCAGAGCCGTGCCTACCTCCTCCCAGCTGGTAGTAGGTCTGACCTCCGCCGAATCGATTATTAGGTAGAATTCCATGCAAACATGAAATCCCTCTGATTATTATTATGCTTGCGCGGGGTCGTTGGCTGATTATTCGCATCCATGCTACATTTTTATATTCCACCTACATAGTGTTTAAAGAAGCCCC
>CAZXOR010000163.1:0-2781 GCA_964642395.1 uncultured Methanomassiliicoccales archaeon
GGTGCTATGAAACTCGGTTGTAGGAGACTCCGGGCTTAATCACCTTCACCACTGTCGCGGATATGATCGTATATACATCCTCTATGGGGAAGACCTTGAGGAAGTTCTTCAGGATGTCAGTAGACAGGTTCCTGAAGAGGACGGAGCTGCCGTAAGGCAGCTCCTCCGGACCGCTGCAGGTGGTTTCCTCCAGCAGCGGCACGTACTTGTTATCGACTATGTACCAGATGACAGTCCTGTTTATTGGCTGCGGATTGGAGTAGCTGACATACTTCATGCCCTTCTTCTCGCGGATTGCGTACATCTTCAGACTATCCATCTTGTTCTCCACGACCACCTTGTTTCTCCTCTCTCGATCTTTTTGATTTCCTCCGGCACCCCTATGTAAATCTCCCGAAATATAGTACGTTATTTATCTACAACGTACCATCTAAACCCATTTTTCCTGTAGTTTGAAACGACGGAAAATGTGCACCCGCGATCCTCAGGAGAGGGTCGCAGGACTGGAAACGAGTCCGGAAAACAGTTGAATTGGTCTATATTCGTCCAAAGAAGGCATTTGTCATATTAATTTGTTCGGTATCTTAGTATGTTACAGTAAGAAACTTCTGAAACAGGATGTACAGCAAAAGGATTATGAAAATCTCTATGAGCGACGACCATCTGCCCCACGGACACACTGCCTCGGGGCGATCCCGATAACCGCTGATGTTATTATGACGACTGGCTGTAACCTGCCAACGCCCATGATCGCGTCTCGGTGTCGGAGCGGATAAAGGTGTCGGGAAACGACTGGACACCAGGGCGGAACGTGTTAAGGACCATGCGGGGAGCAAAAAGTATGAACGCCCCTATCGTGTCCCGGTTCTTCTCCAGCTTGCAGTCCCCCTCTATGAAAGACCTGCGGTTGATCACCAGGCACTCGTTGAGCTGAAACTCGAAGATCGTCTCAGCATCCTTGGAGGGCAGATCGTAGCAGTGCACGAGCTCTCTGACGTAGGTGTTCCGTTCCTCTCCGAGATGTGATCTGCCACGAATCTCGATAGGTTCTCGTTCAAGATGTGCGCCCCGTGCTCTGGGTTCTGGCGCGCCTTGTCACAAATTCTGTAGGGGCAGGAGTGTCAGTTCGATCCGTCCACACATCTGTACAGCCCCATAGCCTCTCAAGGTCCCTGAGGGTGTCGTTGAGGCATCCGCAGTGAAGGTAGAATTTGCCGCGGCTGACTCCTGTGCACTCGCATACGTCGGAGACGGTGACGTCGTCGTATCTGTAAGTCTGTAGGAGGTTGAGAAGGGCCCGGTGGATGCGGAACATGGTTCTTTCTGTGCGAGGATCGCTGATCATAGGGACTAAATTGCCCCGGGATATACGCCCGGGGTCGGGAGGCTCAGACCTCCCTGTCGATGGCGTAGTTCGCCAGGGCGACCATAAACTCCTTGTCCTCGGACTCGGGAAGTTCGGCGATCCTGGAGATGGCGTTGTTGACCCTCCTCTTGGCGAGGTCCAGGCCGTACCTGATGGATCCGGTTTTCTCCATGATGTCCTTGACGCGGGCGCACTGCTCGTCGGTGGTGTCTGGGTTGCCCAGGACGGACCTGAACTCCTCCAGCTCGGAGGGGTCCTTTATGTTATTGAGTGCGTGGATGACCATGCAGGTGCATTTGCCCTTGCGAATGTCGTTGCCCACGGACTTGCCGGTCTTGGAAGGGTCTCCGGCCACGCCCAGATAGTCGTCGAATATCTGAAACCCGAGTCCCAGCTCGATGGCGTACTCGTTGATCGCCTTGACGGTGTCATCGTCCGCGCCCCCGACGATGGCCCCTCCTGCGGCGGCGGATGCGAACAGAACGCTGGTCTTCAGTCTGATCGTTTCGATGTAGACGTCCTCGGTGACCAGCTTCCCCTCGTTGTTGACGTCCATCTGCTGTCCGCGGGCCAGATCCCATACGGCCTGGCTGATGTACCTCAGGGCGTTCCTCATTCTCTCGGCGGGCACATCCAGGTCGCAGATAATCTGGAAGGCCTTGGCAAACAGCGCGTCGCCGGCCAGGATGGCGGTAGGCATGCCGTAGCCCATGTGGATCGTGGGCATTCCCCTGCGGACCTTGTCCCCGTCCATCAAATCGTCGTGAATTAGGGTGAAGTTGTGGATGTACTCCACGGCGACAGCCAGAGGAACGGCCTTGGACTTGTCCCCTCCAACGGCGCCGCAGCAGGCGACGGTCATGGCGGGGCGCATCCTCTTACCGCCGGCGTAGGGGTACTGCTTGGAGGAGTCTATGAGATTCTTGGGCTCATCGTCATCTATGAAGCTCTTGATTGGTCCATCCAGCTCGACGGACATCTTTTTTAGATACTCTTTGGCGTCTATCATAGCGCATCAATCCATTGTCTGGTCTGTCCGAGGACCACGTGTCTGGCCTTCGCAAGGGCCCCCATGTCCGCGGACCCGGTGAGAAGCATCGCGGCTCTCAACTCCTCCCTGATAACCGTGAGTTTGTCGATGACCGCCCGAGCTGACTCGGTAGCCTCCTTGAGGACGGCGTTGGCCATCCCCGCGCAGGTCGCCCCCATCGCTACGGAGGTCGCAACGTGCACCCCATTGAGAACGCCCCCAGAGGCTATTAGAGGGAGCCCGCATCTGGCGCACTCGTGGAGCGACACAGGCGATGGGATCCCCCAGTCGAAGAAGGTCTCGCCTACGCCCGTCCTGATATTGTCCCCCGCCTTCATGGCCCTGTAGAGCTCCACGGCGGAGAAGCTGGTGCCGCCCATGCCGG
>CAZXOR010000164.1:0-2747 GCA_964642395.1 uncultured Methanomassiliicoccales archaeon
GGTTTGTCCAGCCGACAACTCCGAGTTCGCATGCGAACTCGGAGTTGTCTATGTTAATGAATTGTGCAGTTAGAATACGAGCGGATATGCTTTTATAACGTGTTTGCAATCGATATGCCATGGGCCTGTGGGCTAGCTTGGTATACTTGTGGCTTTGGGAGCCATCGACTCCGGTTCAAATCCGGGCAGGCCCACCACCTCTCTCTGTGATTCCTTTCTCGGATATTATTAACAAGCACGACAGATGCTGGTACACTCCGTCGGACGCCGGTGTGACGCATACGCGGATTTTCGGTCCTTCTCGGATATGCCAGATTCTAGCAGATGTGCCGACCCCTTCGGCGACCCCCCCCCCCCTTGCAACGCTTATAAGCGAAACCCGGAATCAAAACGGCATGGTCGCATCCGACTCGGACTTGATTGACACCATGGCTGTCTCCCTCAGGGAGCTCGACTCCGCTCTAAGCAGGAAGGTCTTCTCCATGGTGATTTTCGGTGCCGTGTCCCCTCTCAGACGCGGGGTCAGGACGCAGGAGGCATCTTAGTTCCTGATGTAGAGGGCGCTGGTCGCACCTATGATGTGTACCATATGACACCGATGTGACGGTGATCTGCAAGGATCTGGAGCACATCCCCAGCCTGGTGATAGCTGTGACCCTGCCAACTATCCACTGACGGAGCCCTCAGAGAACGTCTTCAGGGTAATATGCATAGATAGCCTGGACCTCAGCATGGCCATCAATGGGATAAGGTGGACAATGGCGGCAAAACTCGAAAGATGACCTAAGATTTTGTGCATGGCCGACTTTGGGTCGTATTACACCAGGTTCCGGACCACGACAGGTTCAGGACAGCGGTAGAAGAGGACAAGAGCAACCTCCGCCTGTTCTCGAACGTGTTCTCGAAGTAGGATGGTTACCCAGCAACTGACTGCAAGACTAGTCGTCGGGGGACCCTATCTGGATGTTATCCACCGTGGATGAGTATAGACGGGAGCCTCCTGCCATGTGGCTGTAGTCGTAGTCGCTCTGCGTCAGGTTCCTCTCCGCTATGTAGCTGCGGATGGCGCACTGTGACATATCAGGCGGACGGGTCTGCTCATGGAGATTTCGCCCATTCTGTCCCCGATTTCGTCCACGGGGATGTTCACAGAGTCCTCGATGTGCCTGCGTTCATACTCGCTCCAGGTGCGGACGTCAACGACAGTAGCGAACGGGTCTCAGGTGATGGCGTCCACTTCATCTTAGAAGAACTACTTCATCCTGCCGTTGATCACATTGTCTATGATGAACCCCGCCATGTTGACCAGGTCCTTGGCGGAGGAGTACTGGGGCGCGTAGGCCAGGTCTAGCTCTTCTAGGAACTGTAGCCCATGCCGGTGCGAATGGTCGTAGCGATGACATCGATACGCTTGTCTATCATGTCGTACCCAACGATCTACGTCCCGAGTATTTTCTCGGTGCCCTTTTCGAATAGCATCTTCACGGACATTCACCGAGATAGGGTAGTACGTGGTGTGGGATGCGGAGTATGTGTAGACCTTGTCATTGTCAATGCCGGTCGCGGTCTTCTTGTTAAGGCCTGTGATGGCCACGGTAATGTCGAAGACATTGATCACGGACAACCCCAGGATCCCCTGTACTCGCTTGAGACCTGCAGATGTTATCAGTGGCGATGCGACTCTGCCTGTTGACCGGACTAGCCAGCGATATCACCGCATCAGTCCTGGAGACGAACTCCCTCACCTGGACTGCATCTCTGATAGTGTAAATGTTGAGGTTGGAGGTGCGCATGTGCGTGTAGGTGACTATTACGCTCTTGATCCCGGTCTCAAGACCGGCCTTGGACGCGAGATGGATCTCGGGGACGACACCGAGGGCTACCACTGCCATGTAGACCTCCAGGACGCACCCGCTACAGATATTCACATTCAGGTCTTCCTCGGTCCCAAAAGCCGATAACGGCTTTCGGCAGGAAGAGCTCGACGTCGTTCGCCCTAATGCGGTGGTGGACGTCAGCGGCCACGTTCCTGTCCAGGGGAGGGAGGATGTGGTCGGGGCGCTGGACCAACGTGACCTTTACATCCATGCCCACCAAGTTCTCAGTGACCCCCAAGTCTATGTACTCATTGCCCATAATTACTGTTTTGGACGGCTTCCTCCCGGCAACAAAGTCGTACATGACCATGACCCTCGGGTCGTCCGTGCCAAGCATGCTCGCGACTAGGAGCCTGGCGCCCGGGAACAAAATAAGGACGTTATATGGCTCGTCGTACTCTGAGCCGTCGTCCAGCCTCTTGACCCTCACCTTCTTGGCGGACCTGTCTATCAGAAGTTTCCCTTGTCACGGTATTAAACCCCCATCTTGAGGCACCTTCTTCGAACGTCCGCGGGGCATTTTGACCTCTGGCTCCTCGGGCATTTTTTTGGCTTCCCCCTCTTCTTCGGAGACGGTTCAGACTTCTGCTTGGACAGACCCAACCTCTTTATTAGCTCCATGTCCTTCTTCAACCAGTGAGTCCAGTATCTGTCATCGGTTGACGCTCCGGAGGAGGCGTCGACCTTTCTTTAGGTCTCGAACAGGTCCTCCATAGCATTCCCGTAAGCCATACTGTTCAGCACTCTGGTGTTGACGAACAGGTTGAGGATACTTCTGAAGACCATGGTTGCGATGGTGTTGATAAACTCGTTTCCGATCACGCTGAAATCCATCTGGACCCTGGTGTTATACGGTTCCAGACTGTTGTC
>CAZXOR010000165.1:0-2733 GCA_964642395.1 uncultured Methanomassiliicoccales archaeon
AGACGCCAGTCATCTCGGCGAGTTCAGTGGTGCTGCCGTGGCCCATGATCTCGGATAGCGCTACCAGCATGTGTCTGCGCTGTTTCTCGTCCAACTCAAACATCATAACACCGAAAAACTCCTGTACATCGTTGGAATCGATCACGTACTGCATGGATTAACAATGTAAGATTAGAGATAATCATTAATTTAATTTCTTAACGGATCTTTAGTACTGTGATAAGGGAAATTCCTGGCGTATCTTATCCCCCCCCCCCCCGAGTCTAGCAGGGCCGTGACCCGGCCCATGACCTTTGGGACCACGGTCATCCTGTCGGAGCACCAGGTCTCCCTGAGCATGGCTGGGAGCCGTGGGCGGCAATTGACCCGTAGTTGATTATAACGATGTCGTCCGCCCCCACGGCCTCCTCCATGTATTGGGTGGTGAGGAGCATGGTCAAACCCTCCCCCCTGTTGAGGTCTATGACGATATCTCAGATGTGCTTCTTGGTCTGGGGTCTAGCCCGGCGATGGGTTCGTCGAAGAGGAGCAGCCTGGGCCCGTGAACCAATGCTCTGGCGATATCCGCCCTACACCTCTGCCCCCCGGAGAGCTTACCGTACGGCCTGTCCGCAAATCCATTAGAGTCTGAGATACGTATCGCCATGTCCACGGTCCTCCTCAGAAGCTCGCCTCTGAGTTCGTACATCCCTTCTAGCAAGATGTTCTCCATAACGGTCAAGCGGGCATTAATCATGATGTCCTGAAATATCACTCCTATGTCCACCTCCATCGACGGGTTGAAAACGTTCCTTCCAAAGATTTCCACCGACCCTGAGTCGTATCTCAGAGGGAGCAGATAATCGAGATGGTGGTATACTTCTCGGCCTCGTTGGGTCCGAGGAACACGAAGAAAGAGTCCTCGAGTACGTCGATGATATCCCCCTGACAGTCTCCAAATCCCCATACGACTTGCGAAGGTCGCGGATAGAGATGATGTTCATAGGACCCCATGGCATCATCATCTTGAACTTGTTAGATCCTCGCTGTGTCCGGATGTCCCAGCGCAATGATTCTAAAACACTATTGCATCAGGGTCAACCATGATCACGATCATCGGTACGGGACACGTCTTCAACCTAGCGGAGCCCGTATCTTTCATCGTGAAGAACACTTGGCCTGACGCCGTATTATTGGAGCTGGACGTGGGCAGGATGAACTCGCTCACCAGGGCCAGGGATGACTCCTCAGGCGACAAAGACGATCGGGAGATATCTGCGATCTACCGCCAGACAGCGAGGTACCAGCAGAGGATGTCTGAAGAGTATGGTGCGCAGGTTGGAGGGGAGTTCTTGGCGGCCATAAATACCGGAAAACTCGCTGGCGCGGCGATAATCCCGATCGACAAGGACGCTATGAAGATCATAAACGAGATGTGGGATGAGATGTCCGCGACGGAGAGGCTCCGCTACAAGATGTCCGGGATATCGGATTTCATAGGGGGTAGGAAGAAGGTTGACAGGGTCCAGGCAAGCTTCGCACAGGATGAGGATCGCTACATCGAGAGCTTGCGCAGGAAGTATCCCACACTGGTCAGGAAACTGATCGACGAGAGGAATGAGTACATGGCCGATCAGATCAACCAGGCTTTCGAGACTTACTCCAACATGGTCGTGGTGATCGGTGATGCCCACGTTGAGGGGATATCGAAGCTGCTGAGGGACCCGGAGGTGAGGAAGATAAGGCTTGCAGACCTCATAGACCGCAAGCGCATGGACAAGGTGAGGTCTATGGTCTGGAAGGGGGAGAAGGAACAATGATCGTGAGATTGCTCGCATGCACACAGAACGCGGACGCCATATGTGCGGCCGCAGGGAACTCCTGCTATTCAGAATGCCCGTCATATCAGATCGCGGAAGACATCGACGCGGAGAGGGTGCTGTCCCGTATTGTCGAGATGGGTCACCACTCGGTCATAGAGCACGCGGTGTTCACGTTTTCGGTGGAGGGGGTGTCTAGGACCCTCACTCATCAGCTTGTGAGGCACAGGGTTGCGTCATTCTCATAGCAAAGCCAAAGGTACGTGTCGCTTACAGAGCCCAGCTATGTCATTCCACACACAGTAGAGGGGGACGAAGAGGCTAGGAGGGTGTTCGACAAGGCGATGTCTGCCATTTGGGATGCCTACTTCAGGCTGGAGGCCATGGGAATCCCTGTGGAGGACGCCCGCTACCTCTTACCTAACGGGTGCACCACCAACATTACCATTACCATGAACGCCCGCGAGCTCCTGCACTTCTTCTCGCTCAGGTGTTGCAACAGGGCTCAGTGGGAGATTAGGGAGCTGGCAGACAGGATGCTGGAAATATGCCTGGAGCAGTCCCTGGTGATATTCAAGAATGCAGGACCCCCATGCATCAGGGGGTCATGTCCTGAGGGCAAACTGTCCTGCGGGAAACCCCGTAGGCGATGACTTTCGAAGTCTTCAAGAGACCGTCCGCCTATGTTTAATACATCATCATCTCATGGGCCGGGCATGAGCAGCTTCTACATCCTCGCTAGATCCTAGAGAGGATGGACCCTGAGACGTACAACCTGAGTTTGTTAGTTGATACCTATACGCATACATTTACGCACGTATGTACACGAGAGCGAATGTTAGCGTCAGCTGATTGTTCGCGTATTTGAGAGGGTACCTCGGTTCTTATTGCGGTGTTGTGGTTGACCGGGACCAGAGGTCCCGGCCTCCGTATG
>CAZXOR010000166.1:0-2706 GCA_964642395.1 uncultured Methanomassiliicoccales archaeon
GGGGACCCACCAGGATGCCCATAGTCCAGAACTTCGTCGAGAACATCGCCGGACCTAAAATCCAGCGCGGGATTGACCCGATGGAGTGCGTCTCCATGGGGGCATCGATCCAGGGCGCAGTCCTGTCCGGGGAAGTCAAGGACGTCCTGCTGCTGGACGTTACCCCACTGTCCCTGGGCATCGAGACCCTTGGAGGTGTGGCGACTAAGCTGATCGACAGGAACACGACCATCCCGACTAAGAAGAGCCAGGTATTCTCCACCGCCGTGGACAACCAGCCCTCTGTGGAGATCAACGTCGTCCAAGGGGAGAGGCCCATGGCCGTCGATAATACCTCCCTCGGAAAGTTCGTTTTGGATGGCATACCTCCCGCCAGGAGGGGCGTTCCGCAGATCGAGGTCACCTTCGACATCGATGCCAACGGCATCATCAACGTCTCCGCCAAGGACCTCGGGACCGGCAAGGAGCAGAAGATCACCATCGCGTCTTCTAACAAGCTCAGAAAGGAGGAGATCGACGAGCTGATCAGGCAGGCCGAGAAGTTCGCCGACGCCGACAAGAAGAAAATGGAGCTAGTAGACTTGCATAACCAGGCCGAGACAGCGGTCTACTCCGTCAGGAAGTCCCTGAATGAGCTCGGCGACAAGGTCACTCAGGAGGAGAGGATGTCTATTGAGCAGGCCATCACAGATCTGGAGACCGTCAACAAGGGAGACAACGTGGGTGAGATCAAGTCCAAGATGGACGCCCTCATGAAGGCCATGGAGCCCATCAGCCAGAGGATCTACCAGAGCGCCCAGCAGCAAGCTGGCCCCAATGCCGGTCAGCAGTCTGGCAGATCCGCAGGCCAGGCCTCCCAGGAGAACGCCTACGGGGACTACGTCGACACTGACTACAAGATCGTCGACGATGAATGAGGTTGAGGGGAGATGCCGAGGGACTACTACGAAATCCTGGGCGTGGATAAGATCGCGTCCGAGGACGAGATCAAGAAGGCCTACCGCGGCCTGGCGAAGAAGTACCACCCCGACGTCTCCACAGAGCCTAAGGAAGTCGCCGAGGAGAAGTTCAAGAAGCTTTCCGAGGCCTACGAGGTACTGTCCGACCCTGAGAAGAGGAAGCTGTACGACCAGTACGGCCACGACGGGGTCAAGCAGCAGTTTGGCCAGGATGGCTTCACCTGGGACGACTTTACCAGGGCGGACGACATTAGCGACATCTTCGGCGACATCTTTGGGAGCATGTTCGGCGGTGGAAGGGGCCGCCGCTCCCGCAACTCCCCTCAGCAGGGGGAGTCTCTCAGGTACGACCTGGAGATCACTCTCAAGGACGTCCTGAACGGCACTAAGGTTAATCTGAATGTACCCCACTCCGTGGTCTGCGAGCCCTGCAAGGGGACCGGGGGCGAGGGTGGAAAGGTCACCACATGCCGCAAATGCGGCGGGTCGGGACAGGTCCGGACCGTCCGCCAGAGCATGTTCGGGCAGATGGTGTCCGTCAGCGACTGCCCTGACTGCCGCGGGACCGGGAGAGGCTATGACGAGCGCTGCCCTGACTGCCGCGGGACCGGGAGGGTATCCAAGGACGCACACATTTCCCTGAACATCCCCAAGGGGATGGAGGAAGGGATGAGGCTCAGGGTTGCCGGGGAGGGCAACGCCGGACACAACGGCGGGCCCGCCGGGGACCTGTTCGTGGTCATCCACGTCAAGCAAGACAAAGTATTCGACCGCGACGGCACCAACCTGTGGACCGGCATCACTACCACGTACCCCAAGCTCGTGCTTGGGGGAGAGGAAATGGTGACGGCTATCGATGGTGACAAAGTCGTCTTGAAAATCCCGGCTGGAACGGCTGTGGGTACTGTCCTAAGGGTTCCTGGGAAAGGCCTCCCCAGGACGAACTCGTCGCCCCGCGGCGACATGATGGTCAGGGTGTCGGTGGACATCCCCAAAAGGGTCACCGAGGAGGAGAAGGAGCTCCTGATGAAGCTCGACTCCTCTGCTGGATCTAAGGCTAGGAGAGGTAGGAAGGGCCTTAAGGACAAGATCCAGGAGACCATTGACGACATCACAAAGTGAGTGTCACACAAAACATCATCCTGTCTAGGTCCCAGCCAGGTCTTTTTTCAAATTTTTCTCAGAGGACAACTCATCTGCTGTTCCTGTTTGTCCCGTCATTCCTCAACAGTCTCTCGGACCTCAGACGGGACACCGCCTTCTTCATCGATGACAGGGACGTACCCGTCTCGAATGCCACTTCGGACAGCTTAGCATACGGATCGGCCGCCAGGTAGTTCAACACCTTAGTTAATTCCGGATTCAGCCTCGTCTTGTGTTTTTCGCTCTTCCTTCTCGTCTGGTGTAGTCGGGTTCGAAGGAGAACGGGATGGTCATAATCACGCTGGAGTCTGTTATACGAAACGTCCTGTGTCCGTACCTTTCGACGATGTCGGGAACTCCATGGCTGCTCTGCTCCGTCAGACTGGCGAGGGTAAATAGCTCGAACAGGGACCTATTCACGGGGTGGCTGTTTCGCGGAAGAAATTCTTTCGCAGGCTTCTACCTCGTATATATATTCTTCCTATCTGTGGCATCCGTTATATAGACAATGAGAAGAGCTGCGCTGTTTCTATGGTGAAACATAAAAATTTTGATTTCAGCGACAGAGTCAGTTTCCGACCACTCATTGAAAATGCCTTGTTTA
>CAZXOR010000167.1:0-2700 GCA_964642395.1 uncultured Methanomassiliicoccales archaeon
CATTCCCCAGCCAAGCGCCGCCTTCCTACAACAATTCTGGTTTGCCTGGTTTGGTCTAAGTTTTGAACTCGCCCTTTCAACCCTAAATCATATAGAGCCTGGCCAGGGACAGTCTTGCAACCGTTTCGTCGGAACTTCCCAAGAACCTTCAGATGTTGAAGTTCATCCTCTCGAGCAGTTACCTGGCCGTTTTGTCCAGGAACCCTTCCGGCGATTTCGTCACCAGCGATTCAAGCGTGACCCTTCTGCCTGTTCTACGGTAAAAGGTACCTGGTCTCCCTGACAAGGTCTTCGTTCTGCAGGCGGTTAGACCTACCCAGCGCGGCCATCAACACTTCAGGCCCGGGTTCCCGACGGTCTCCAGAACGTCCATGGCGACGACTTCCTGGACGGCCTTGCTCCCCGATATCGCCCTGACTATGGAAACCACCTCCATGTCCTTGGGCTGTTGGTGGAGGTTGTCCTGATGTATCATGGATATTGCCTAGTTATGGCAGGACCTGGAGCAGTCCCCGCACTCCAGGCACCTAGAGAAGTCCACCTGGCCGGTTTCCGTGTCCGTAGCCCCGGTGAGGCAGACATACAGGCATATGCAGTCCTTGGTGCATATCCGGGGTTCCTAGACGCGATCATTCGGGGCATTCGGACCACCCCCTTTCACTCTGAGGATCATGTGCCCCAAGACCTTGCACACCGGGCAGACGGACAGGGGGGTTGTCCATGATGTAGATGAACCCGCATATATCGCACACGTACATGCCGGTGTGCTCCAGGAAGGTCTGGTTCTCCATGTACCTCTCCAGCACCGACTTCATGATGGTGGTGGCCTTTTCGCTCCATGTCAGGATCCTCAGGGAGCCCTTGTCTGACATGAGCATGGTGAATCCTTTGACCACGTGATAGGATGCCAGGTCCGAGTTCACCATGGCCAGCAGCATCACGATCCCCTCGTAGTCTGGCGCCACCGCCTTATCCCTGAAGTAGTCTACTATCCGTCCAAACAGCTCGACCTCCCGGGCCAGATACTGGACGCCGCATCCCCTCTGGAAGTTAGAGCTGAGGGCGCTCAGCTTGTTGGCAGAGAGCTCCCTCAAGTCGTCTCCAGCCTCTCATCCGTCAATGGATGCCGTCTAAGCCGTCCCGGAGGGTGTGTGGCCCCTGGGTGGGGCCGTCATCCCCGTCCATGGGATCGAAGCCCTTCTTCTTCTCGCCGTGACCGGACATACCCAGTTATTTGGGATGTCGAAGAACCTGACGCCCTTCCTCTCCTCGTCGTAGATGTATCCGCATGTGCCGCATCTATATCTCATGCGTGAATAACAGCTGTTTCCCGTGATAAAGAGAGGCGTCCGGTGAAGCAAAAGTTAATGGGGTTCAGTCCTCCTCGATGTCGATGCTCATGCCGGGGTTCATACCATGCCTTCTACCGTGGATCGACCAATACATGACGAGGCTGATTAGGCTGACGAAGGCACAAATGAAGTACATCTCCCTGTATCCAATGAAGGATAGCACCAAGCCGAGGATGGACGGTCCCAGGCCGCTCCCCAGATCTACTATCGCCGCGAAGGTGGACATCGTTACACCGTACCTATGGGCGGGGCTCTTGGAGACCACGATGGACTGGTCAACACTGTACACAATGGAGACCCCATACCCTATGACAAACCCAGCCAGCAGCAGCAGCCATGCGGAGGATGCCTGAGAGAACGCGATCATCCCGACGAAGAATGCCACGTAAGCAGGGTACATGACCACATTGGGGCCCCTGACGTCGTAGATCTTCCCGGTGGTGAGCCTAGACAGAAGCGTTCCCACCGACACGGCCAGGTAGAAGTACGTGGCCGCCTCCACCATGTTGATCTCCGCCGCATAGAACGAGATAAAGCTAAGCACACCGGAGTAGGCAAAGTAAAACACCATGCACGTGAGCGCCAGAGGCACAGCGGAGAACTGGAACAACTGTCTCAGGTCGAAGCTGCAGGCCTGGGTTCTCTGCTCTTCGGTGAGGATCTCCTCCGGGACCCTAAGGAACAGGGCCAGAACAAGGGCCACCGAGTACATCACGAGGCCGACGGTGAACACGGCATCGTAGTCCCCGTTCTGGCCGAAGCTCATGCCCAGGAACGGCCCTATCGCGGTAGCAATGGTGATACTCAAGAGGAAGTATCCCAGCCCCCCGCCCCTCCTTTCGCGGGGGACGAGCCTGGCGATGATGTCCGAGGTGCAGGTACTACTGAGTCCGTAGGCGGTCCCATGGAGGAACCTTATCACATACAGCATGGCCATTGACGAAACGAAGAAGTAAGTCGCGGACATTACCAGCGCGATGATCAGGCCAAAGATCAGCATCCGCTTCCTGCCGACCATCTCTATATACTTACCGAGGCAGACTCTGGAGATCAGCCCGCCGATGACGTAGAGCCCGGCGGCCAGTCCCCCCTCAACGGACGAGGCCCCGAAGGTCACTGTGGCGAAGCCGGTGATGTTGATCAGGAGCGTGAAGTAGTTAAGCGAACAACAAAGCGAGATAGCCGCGTCCAACAGGAAGTCCTTGGTGAACAACCGCTCTCTCTACATGGCCGGTGACTCGTATTTCCAGTATTTATCGAGTCACTATTGGTGTTCTAACTACACAGTTCATTAACACAGACAACTCCGAGTTCGCACGCGAACTCGGTGTTGTCGGCTGGACAAACC
>CAZXOR010000168.1:0-2688 GCA_964642395.1 uncultured Methanomassiliicoccales archaeon
AAGTCGGTCCGCTTCATTGGGAATGGCTTTCCGGTCGTCTTCGGGACGCGAAGAAGGAGGAGATCGGGAACTTCAAGAACAACGGCGCCAAATAACGCTTGAAAAGTATGCCGAGTCTCGTCAACGACTACAATTTCTGTGACAAGAAAGCGCTCCTATACGGGATTTACGACGTTAGCCGCAACGAGAGCTTCGTCAACGTCAGGATGAGCACTGACACCGGCCAATTCGTCGTGAAGAGTATATCCTCATGGTGGTTCCTGATGAGGCAGTATGCCTATCCAGACACGAAGAAGATCATGATCACCACTGACAGAGGCGAGAGTAACGGCTCCCGCCTGCGGCTGTAGAAGTATGAACTCCAGAAGTTGACCGATTCACCGGCCTCACGTTCCACGTGAGGCACTATTCACCCGGGACGTTGAAGTGGAACAAGATTGAGCATACTATGTTCTCATTCATCAAAATGAACTGGAAGGAGCAACCGCTGTCTTCTTATGAGATCATCGTGAACTTCATCGGCTCAACGACAAACAAATCGAAACTGAGGTTCAAGTGTGTTCTGGACATGTGGGAGTACAAGCCAGGAATCACTGTCAGTGACAAGAACTTCGCTACGATCAACATCAAAAAAAAAGCGAATGGCACGGCGATTGGCACTATACCATCGCTTCACACTCATATCGTATTTTATTTTTTATCTGGCCCAGGGCTTCGTTATAAAAGTTAACTGCGAGGCAAACATGGACCTGACGGACATGTCGTCAGGGATACAGAGACCACCATCACCATCCTTGAACACATCATGGAGTTCGACCGCCTGTTCGATACGGGGTCCTCGTGCGCCTGTACCACGAAGTTGCGGGCGTACTGATGAAGCAGAACAAGATCGAGGACACCAATAGACACCTGGTCAAGGCCATGGGCATCGGTGTGCAGAGCGCCAGCGATTACATCGACCTCCACAGGCATGTGGACAACCCCCCAGCCATGAATTCCGGATGCCGGGTGATTTCCTCACTTCCTCGACGGACGCGGGGAGTCGGATCCCATCCGGAAGTTACTCGCCCCGGGGTCGGAACATCGAGTTCACCTCGTTCACCTTCCCGAAATCCGGGGTGAAGATCCTGTGGAATTTAGGACATCCATAAAGGCGGCGGCGAACATGGGGATGTGCAGAATGCCCTTCTCGTCCGTGAATATGTCGCGCATCTCGACCATGATGCCCCAGACGCCGTACCTGTCCATGACCTTGTTGAGCGAGTGGCAGGTGCAATTCTCCCAGACTTCACCTCCAAGGCTGTAACCTTTCCTGACACCATCGTCATGAAGTCGATCTCAAAGCAGTCCGTCCTTCCTAAGGGTCCTTATCATGCTTGAAATATATGAGGTCGCGGCCCCGGTATGCCAGCATCACGGCCACGACGTTCTCCGCAATTGCCCTCGTGTTGACTGACACGTCTTTAATGAGTTTGTCGTACCTCAGCTCCGGGGAGTACAGCAAGAACAGGAGTTCCGTGTCCCTCATATAAAACTTGAACTGCCAGGTCTTTATCCTCCCCTTGAGGGGCGGCAGGGCTCCGAGATGTTGCTGCACAGCATAACGATCCCCGCGTTCTTCAGTCAGTTGATAGTGTACGTGTACTCCTCCACCCCGTCGTTCTTGCCGCTCTTCTCGATGCGCGAATATAAGAACCTCTTGTTCGTCTGTGCGAGCTGGACTAGGATAGAGTTGAAGCAAATGTCCACATTCATCCTTTCATCCTCCTCGGCGTGCTTCAAGATATCGTTCTTGTAATCGGCGATGACGTCCTCGTGGGCATCATACACGCGGTACATTCTACGTTCCTTCGAGAACCTGGAAACGGCAAGGGACATTCCTCCGACGATTGTATACCATCTCAAGTACTCAATGAAGGCCTGGAGGATGGATCGCCCATCAGCTTCCTCTCGGAGATATGCCTTCTGATGTAATTTATGGCACCCTCATAGATGCCAAGTGCTCACAGGAACTTTTCGAAGTCCATCGGGTCCATGTAGATTTCGTGCTCGCATTCCACCGAGTAAGACGGGACGTCATTCTTCCTCAGACTGATGAGAGATTCGGATGCTATCACGTCGTAGCATCCGTCCAGGGCGAAGGCCTTTAGCGATGCACGGGCGTTGGGGCAATCCTGGATCTTGTCGAGGAAGATCAATGTCCGGTGGGGTTTAAACATCCTGTCAAGGAACAGTGTACCGAGTTTCATAACGATCATGTCTATGTCGAGGTTGCCGTTGAAGGCAGTCTTCGCTTTCACGTTAAGACTAAAGTTCACCGTGACGACGTTATCGTAGTTCTCCCTGCCAAAGCAGCTTATGGTATACGTCTTCCCGACCTGTCTCACCCCGCGAACAAGGAGGTACTGTTCATCATGATTGTCCTTCTATTCACTGAGCTGAGTCTCGATATTCCGTCTCATAGCTTACCACGTCGTAGTCATTGTATAAGTTAAAGGGAGAATCCAATTTGAATTAGCAGATTTCAGGGGAAGATTTTCACTTGTTTTACCTTGTTTTGAAGGAAAATTCTCACTTTATCCGACTGTTTCCAAGAGAGAATTCCTAGTATCGTATAGAAATCGGAATCGGGATTGTGATTTCAGCGACAGAGTCAGTTTCCGACCACTCATTGAAAATGCCTTGTTT
>CAZXOR010000169.1:0-2673 GCA_964642395.1 uncultured Methanomassiliicoccales archaeon
ATGACGCCCAGATGCTCGGGACCCAAGCGATGAAGACCGCATCCGAAAGCATATACGCACGTCGAGAGGAGATCCTTCCGTGTTACGACAAGAAGATCAACAACGGCTTCACCGAAACTGTCAACAACATACAGACCACTCGCAGGATAGCCAAGGGGTTCGAGAACATCGACTACTTTATCGCCATGGTCTATTTCTGCAACGGCGGATTGGAGATATCCTTCTACTGAGGTAGTGGCTGTTCCAATTGTTAAACATGCGCTTGGTTTCGGGATGCGGAGCATCTCTCAGCCAAGCGCCGCCTTCCTACAACAATTTTAGTTTGCCTGGTTTGGTCTAAGTTTCTACACTCGCCTTTCAACCCTAAATTATATAGATCCGTCTGGTCTCTGAACCATGTCCAAAGACCAACCGATACGACCCAGGTGATGCCAAAAACCGGCATCCGCCGGGATGGTTAGAAATCGCTCGGACGGATGGCCGGGAGCCTCTTGTGCTTCATGGTTTCAACCTGCTTTCTTATCTCTGTGACCTATTCCTTCGGGATCCAGGTGTCTGCCGCGATCTGCGCGTCGGTCCTGTCCTGCTCCATGTTGTAGAGGACCTCGTCCAAATCCTTGTACTTGATACCCATCTCGGACTCGTCGGTCTGACCCTTCCACAGTCCTGCAGACGGGGGCTTTTCAATAATGGGCTCTGGGACGCCGATGATGGCTGCGATCTGCCTGACCTCCGTCTTGTAGTAATTGGCGAGGGGCGTGACGTCGCACGCACCGTCCCCGAATTTGGTGAAGTAGCCCATCATAAGCTCGCTTTGGTTGGAGGTCCCCATGACAATGCTGTCCCTCTTCTTGGCCAGGTTGTAGAGGACGATCATCCTGCACCTGGCAGATATGTTCCCCCTTTCGAGGGGAGTCTCTTTGCCCGAGAGCAGCACGGCCGCCAGGGCATCCACAGCTGGCTGGATGTCTACGACCTTATACTCAGTGCCCCACATGGCACACAGGTCCGCAGTGATCTTGTAGTCCTCGGTGGGGGTGACTCTGGAGGGCATGAAAATGTTCAAAACTTTGTCCGCCCCTACTGCGTCAACGCAAAGCTTAGTGACCGTGGCGGAGTCAACACCGCCGCTAATACCGATCACGACACCCTTGCATCCAATCTCCTCGACGGTCCTCCTTATGAAGGCTGTTAGCCTTTCGACGTCTTCGTTTGTGATCTATGGTATCGTGAATCCGGTCATCGGAGTGTAATCATGCGTACCGGATTTAAGGTTTTGACAATATTCCTGACTCAGAAGTTCTGCGAATCCTTAACACCGACGGTGGCGATGCATGGTCCATGCGCCTAAACATCGCACTGTGCCAGTATATGCCGGTCCCGGGGAACCCTGAACGCAACACCGAGAGGGTCCTGGCACGTCTCAAATCGGGCGGAGTAGACGTGGTCATGTTCCCTGAGATGTACCTGACCGGATACGGTCACCCTTGCGAGGGGCTGAATGACAGGGTGGAGCGGTGCATCAGCGAGATCTCCGACGCCTGTAGGAAGTATGATAAAGCGGTCGCCATTGGAACCCCCAGATACGAGTCTGATCTCGTCTACAATTCGTTGGCGTTCTTGTCGCCCGACGGCGACTCCTGGTACGATAAGGCCCATCTGGCTAGGTTCGGGGTGTACGCCGAGACAGGGTTCGCGCCCGGATACGCCTCAAGCATGGGGTCATACCACCACATCTTCTTCGGCATGTGTGTATGCTACGATGTGTTTTTCCCGGAAATCCTCCACGGATGCTCCCTGGCGGGCGCTTCAGTGAACATATGCGCGGCCGCCTCGGCGATACAGTCCAAGTCATTTTTGGACACGATCCTGCCGGCTAGGGCACTGGAGGATGTCACGTACACCGCGTACATCAACAACGTTGGCTCGGCCAATGGGCTGGACATGCACGGCTACTCTAGGGGCTTGAACCCGTACGGGGACATTTTGGCTGAGTGCGGTATTGGAGACGGGGAGGCGGTGTTCACGGTGGACACAGACGTCCTGGAAGAGGCCAGGAAGGTCCGTAGACACCTCGCCGACTACCGCTCTGATGTGGACTGGGGCGTGCAGGGCCGCCTCGAGTGATCCGTCAGCGGCTCCGTCCAAAGGTTTTAATTACACGACCCAATCCACCCCATGAAGCCGAGATGGCCCAGCCCGGTAAGGCGCGAGCCTGGAAAGCTCGTGGGAATTTTCCCTCGGGAGTTCAAATCTCCCTCTCGGCGCCACTTATTCCTTAAAAATTGACTCGTGAGGGTAGTAATTTGATAGTTCTTTGAAGAATGTTCACATAGCATCAGCTATTGCGAACCTTAAGACGTATGGTTTCAGATCATAAGGGTCAGATAAAACCTGAGTTTATCAGTAATACTTACACGCATGCATGTGCGTACGCGTGCACACGAGAGTGAATGTTAGCGTCAGCTGATTGTTCACGTATTTGAGAGGGTACCTCGGTTCTCATTTGCTGTGTTGTGGTTGACCGGGACCAGAGGTCCCGGCCTCTGTATGTTGTTTAACTGCCTCGAAAGCGTCAGGAATGCGTTAGAAATCCGTATAACAGTTGATTGTGTCGCTGAAATTGCTATAGATGTGCCTCATCACTTTCTCCTCGGAGACTTCCATCTAGAG
>CAZXOR010000170.1:0-2668 GCA_964642395.1 uncultured Methanomassiliicoccales archaeon
GCAAACGCTTTGGAAATCCTTGAAAAATCAAACTAGAGATTCCGAATCCACGTCATTTTTATATTACTTCCTTATTCGCACTCCCAGAGGAATTGAAAATGGCACGTTTCAAAGAGGCTGAAACCAGGCTCCTTGACAAGACTGTCTGCATGTCCTGCTATGCCACCAACCCCAAGAAGGCTGACAAGTGTAGGAAGTGTGGGTCCCATGACCTCAGGCCCAAGGCCAAAGAGAGCAGGAAGCAGTGATGTCTATTTCATATTAATTTTTACGGCCGATCATCGGCCGGTTCTCAACCGGATCAGCTTTGGCTATGCCGGGTGTCCATCATCCCACATCTGAGCCCGGAGACAATAGATTATATCATCCCACCAGGATGTCTCAGCGGAGCTGAGGAAGGATGAAGGTCCTCATAGTCGATGACAACGTGGCAGTCCAGGAGATCAGGAACATCCTCGTGGAGAGGAGCCACAACGTCTGCACCGCCAGCATGGTGTACGAGACTGTGGAGAAGATCAGGTCCTTCGAGCCAGACATCATCATGCTCAACTCTTGGGTCGACAACTAGGACGGAATGCACGTAGTGTCCCATACGATGGAGAAGCTGCCGAACTTCGACCTCAAGGTGATCCTGATCAAGTCGTCGGATGAGATGGCTTCCACGGACAACCCGGACATCAATGGTTGGGTGGACACGCTGTTCAAGTCCTCCGACATCCTGGACGCTCTGGAGTGGCTGAAACTCTCTGATGTGGAGAAGAAGTCCAAACACCGCGTTAAGAAGAAGAGGTAGGGGCCCCTCCACAGAAAGAGAGCGAGGAAGGCAGAGCCGCCTCAGACACTGTCCGAGTGCAGTATCGTGTTCAGCCTCTCGTACGTAATGTTCGAGTCGAAGCCCGAAAAGGTATACAAGTTCGTCTCCAGCTTCGACACCTTGAAGTACAGCGTCCTGATAGTCACCTTCGACAGGACCAAAGCAATCAAGGAGAAGTTTAATTACGTCTCCGTGGAGGTCGTTCAGCTGACCTCGAGCGGGATGGCCGGGACAATGGACATTCAGGGCCTGGGGTTTCTCATGGTCCGCATATCCCGGTTCATAGAGGAGAGCTCCCAGCCTGTGGTGGTCTTCGACATGTTCAGGGACATCATCGAGGCTAACGGGATGAACATGTCTCTGCTCATGCTCCGGCAGCTCATGGCGGAAACCACGGGGCTCTGCATGTTTGTGGTCTCCGTTGATACCGCACCGCTGACAAACAAGAACAGTGGCATTTTGTTTCACAACATGACAATCTACGACAGGAACTGATTCCAATGCAGATAGAGAAGGTTTGGGCAAGAGAAGTCCTCGACTCTAGAGGAAACCCTACAGTTGAGGCGGAGGTCACCGTCAGGGGTCACAGGGTCACCGCCATTGCACCGTCCGGCGCCTCCACGGGGACGTGGGAGGCACACGAGCTCAGGGACGGCGGTAACAGATACGGAGGCAAAGGCGTTCTCATGGCGGTCGAGAACGTTCGCACTGAGATCGCGGCGAAGATAACCGGCATGGACCCCGTCGATCAGGTGGCAATCGACGAGGCAATGATCGAGCTAGACGGCACCGAGAACAAGAAGAGACTCGGCGGCAATGCTACCGTGGCCGTATCTATGGCAGTCGCCAGGGCCGGAGCGATGGCCGAGGGTGTCCCCGTATACGAGCACATCGGCGGTGATCATGTTACCTTGCCCGTGCCCATGCTGAACATCATCAACGGCGGGAAGCACGCTGGTGGTAATCTGAGGATCCAGGAATGCATGATCATCCCCGCAGGTACCAAGACCTTTTCCGAGTGCCTGATGATGTCCTCCGAGGTTTATATGCACCTCAAGTCCATCCTTAAGTCCAAATACGGCGTCGGCGCCATCAACATCGGCGACGAGGGCGGGTTCGCACCTCCCCTGGACACCGTCGACGAGGCGCTCTCCACTATAGTCTCCGCCATATCCGATGCCGGCTACACCCCGGGCAAGGACGTCTTCCTTGCGATGGACGCCGCATCCTCTGAGTTCTACAACAACGGTGTCTACAACGTTGACGGCATGAGGTTGTCCGCTGGCGAGCTCGCTGACCACTACATGGAGCTCACCAAGGTCCATCCGCTCATCAGCATTGAGGATCCATTCTTCGAGGACGATTTCGCAGCAACTGCCGAGCTCACGAGGAAGATCGGCAGTCATGTGCAGATCGTCGGTGACGATCTGTTCGTCACCAATAGCAGACGCCTCAGGTGCGGAATCGACGAGGGCGCCGCTAACGCATTACTCCTCAAGGTCAACCAGATAGGCACCGTCACCGAATCCGGCGACGCCGTGCGGATGAGCTTCGACAACGGTTATAACGTCGTCGTCTCGCACAGGTCCGGGGAGTCCGAGGACACTACCATCGCCGACCTGTCTGTCGGATGGGGGTCCGGTGAGATCAAGACCGGCGCCCCCGCCCGCGGTGAGAGGACGGCCAAGTACAACCGCCTTCTGAAGATTGAGGAGGAGCTCGGCTCCAGGGCAAGGTTTCCTGGGGTCTCCAAGTTCAGGCTCTGAAACCGGGTCGGCGACGGTCCTCGAAGGGGTTGTAACCACACATTAGGGCTTGTTAAAAAATTCTCCCTCAGAGATGACGTAGTTCCAT
>CAZXOR010000171.1:0-2647 GCA_964642395.1 uncultured Methanomassiliicoccales archaeon
CGTCTATTTGTACTGTCGACTTCCTCTCGCTGTTGCTGTTCACGAAGTCCATGGTTAAAACGCGGATCGTCGGTTCTTTATCGAAGAACTAGGATTATCGCTCGGCCCGTGTTGTTCGATTTCTCACAAATATGTGTGCACGAGTCGATTTTTAACGGAACGGTGTTCTCACGTTACGCCCCCAGGAGCCTCCTCCTATACGACGCACTCTTTTTCGCAATCTCGTCTACGTTTTTCCTGTTGATGATGTACACTTCCGGGAGCTTTCTCGGGTGCGCGGCGAGCATGGCATCTACCAGGTTCCTGTCTGGGAATTCGGCCTCATTCAGGTACCTCCTGTCCCAATTGCTGGCTAGGTCCAACACGGACTCGATCCCGCGGCTGAAGAACTGCTCGGCAAACACCGCGCCCACGGTGGAGTCCTTGGATAGGATCGCTATGGTGCTCCCCCTCACGGCGATGTCTGTGCCGTTGAAGGACACGGATACCCCCCCGCCGTCCTTGACCAGGTCCATGGCCTGGAAGTCGGTGTTGTCCCCGCCTATGTAGAATGTGCTTTCCAGGTCTACGTTAGTATGGCGCCTGATGTCCAACAGCTGGTATGCCTTCTTGTGGGACGTCACCGGGACCACGGACTCCATGAGGCTCATGGCGTTGAGCTCAGGGATCCTCTCCTGGAGGATGTCGTCTAGGGTCCTGATGATCTTCACATCGGCTTCGTCCACCTCCATGGGCACGTTGAGCTCGTACTCCACCTTGGGTATCCTCAGCGATGAGATGGTCTCGGTCATCTCCCTGAGTTTCCTGGATTCCGTTCTGCTGAACTGGACTGAGTCTAGCTCCATCTTCGAGCAGGACACCTCACAGGTGGGGGCATCCAGCTCGGTGGAGACGTCCATCATGCCGTGCTCAAACACGGACGTAGTGATGAAAGAGGGCATCTGGCTGGCGATGTACCTGACGGCCTCCGGCGCCCCTGGCATAAGTCTCATGTCCTCCTTGCCAAACTTGTTGACCAGGTGATCGGTGGCCCCGTAGGCCTTCAGGAACGGTACTGCCCACTTCAAGCTGTTGCCGGCGGTGGCGTCATCCCTGCCCAGCACGTAGGCGGTAAGCTCGTCGTACCTCACGAGGACATCGTAGACGTGGGCCCCATTACGGATGAATCTGGCGCAGAGGCCTCTCATGTAGTTGTTCATGGTAATGAATCCGCGGCAATTGCTCACGAATATCCTGTCTGAGAACAGGCCCAGCTCCTCCGCGGGGTCGAACTCTCCCGGCATCCTCATCACTCCAGCGCCCCGTCGACCTGCTTGGATAGGTCGTACGGTCCGTCCAGCATCCTGTTGCCGGCGTACAGCTTCTTGTCCACAATCTTGACCCTGCCATCGGCGAAGGCCCTGATCGTGGCCACGATCAGTGGGAGTTCGCGCCTGGCACCGTCCTCCCTGATCCTCTTAAAGAGCGGCTCCTCTTGTCCCTCCTCCGCCTTGATCTGCTTCAAGGTCTTAGTCCTGAGCTTCTCGTGCATCCTGTCCCACAGGGCGTCGTAGTCGCCGCCTCTGATCTAGAATCCGCAGTATGTGATGGCTGCCCCGTGATCCCACTCCTCAGTGCAGATATGCATCATGGCACCCTGTCTTTCAGCGTTCTCGGATATGAGCTGCCAGATAACCTCCTGCCAGGTGCCCTTGGGACCGTTGGGTAATGCGGGATGCAAGTTCAGCATATCGTACTCATTGCAGGTCTTGTCGTCCATCCACAGCAAGTAGCCCGCCAGAATGCCGAGGTCGAATGGGTAGGCGGACGTAAGCCTCCTTAGCTCCCTTCCGTACTCGTCCCGCCAGGCGATCTGGTCCTCTTTCCAGAGCTCGGGCATAAACATCTTCCAGGAGAGGGTCACCAGCGGGATCCTGTATCCGGCGACCATGTCGAAGAACCTCTGCCTTTGTTCCCTCTTGGGATTGTCCTCCTCGTAGTTGTCCCAGTTGCAGAAGACGAACGAGATCTCGATGTCAAGCTCCCCCTGCTCCTTTTTGTCCATAACGGCTTTCAAGAGGTTGCGGGATCCGGGTCCCATCCCCGTGGAGAACCAGCCTAGTCTGAGCATATCCGAGCTAATACCCTCTCCTGTAATTAGGTTATTGGGGGCGATCGCACATCGAAGATGACCGTCACCGATGGGATCTCCCTGTCGACCTCCATCATGTGGTAGGTCACCGCCTTCACCTCGGACCTTATCCTGTGGCGGGAGAGGTCCAGGGTCTCGCCCCTCCCGTGGCACACCACGTCGTCCTCAACGAAGGAGACCTCGATCTCCTTGAGGATCAGATTGTTGCAGTCCTCCAGGAACAGAAGTTCGGATAGGAAGGAGTATAGCCTGTCCTCGTCGTCAATCCCGGTGACCCTAAACTATATCTCCTCGGATGTCCCTATGCCCGATAGGTCCACGATCTGGTCGAACAGTGCATACCCCGCATTGGCGAAGCACTCTTCTAGCGTGTCTCCGAACGCTCTGACCATTATGTCGGCGGTGTGGTCAACGAGGATGTATTTCTCCATGGCCGGTGATGGCCCTCATAGTAGATACTGTTGGCGAAGCCGGCCGGCTCTATATAATTTAGGGTTGAAAAGGCAAGTTCAGGAA
>CAZXOR010000172.1:0-2627 GCA_964642395.1 uncultured Methanomassiliicoccales archaeon
CCGACTCGGTTATGTGCGAGGGGGCCGACCAGCGCAGGAAGAAGGCGGAGAGGCTGGTCAAGGACATTGTCCACATTAGGGTCCAGAAGATTTGTCTGATGGCCATCCGCGGGGCGATGGGCGGGAGGAACACCCTTGACGTCCTGACCCCGGAGGAGAAGGACTACTACGACAGGGTACTAGAGCTCTCCAGGATCCACATGGCCGAGACGGAAAGGCTCCGTAGCAAGAGGAACACTGTCGCAACTCGCATAGACGAGGTACCGGCGGAACCTGAGCCCGGGTTGGTGTCCGCCCCAGAGCCTCCGTCATCGGAGGAGGTCCCCTTCGACAACTCGTCTGAAAACTTTCAGGACGATCTGATATTCGACGAGTTCGACGGCTTTGACGATCCCTTCAACGAACAGGTTGTAGAACCAGAAACCATGCAGGAACAACCTTCTAGGCCCGCGTCCGTCCCCGAACTGGAACCCGCGCCCGAGTCAGTGTTTGCCAAGGCGGAGCCTGTCGGGGATCTAAACGAGCTGGAACCGATTCTAATTAGGATTCTCGAGGACCTGCCGGAGTTCGTGGGGCCGAACCGCGACTACAAGCTGGGCAGGGAGAACCTTGTCACTTTGCCGAGAGTGCTGGCCGAGGTTCTGATAAACTCAGAGAAGGCGACCGCGGTCAGACCTACACTCTGAGCGTCCTGGTGTCCCCCTGGAACTCCAGACAGTCTATCCTCAGGCGCCTTATTCCGGTGATTTCCGAGACGGTGTCCCTGGCGATGTCCGGAAGGTTGTTGGTGCGAGAAAGATGCGCTAGGAAGAGCTGGCGTGGGGAGTCTGTCATGGTGTGGCGTATGGCGTTGGCGCAGTCCACGTTCGAGAGGTGTCCATGGTCGCTGCCGATCAGCCGCTTAAGGCTTGGAGAGTACGGGCCGTCCGCCAACATCTCGCTATCATAGTTCGACTCTATGACCGCTATATCCGCCATCCTCAAGGCTGCATCAATCTGGAATGTAATTTTCCCGGTGTCTGTGGCAACCAGCGCGCTCCTGCTGTCGGCTTGCGCCAGGAATGCGTTGGGCTCTATGGCGTTGTGGGACGTTGGCAGCGGAGTGATATGGAACCCGGCCACGTCAAAGCTTTTAGCGGAGTCGAAGAGCAAATAGTTCACGCATCCGAGACTCAATTGAGAAAAGGTTGCGAGGTTGCATATGACGGGCACGTCCAGCTTTCTAGCTGTGGACCCGGCGCCGGACACGTGGTCGCTGTGTTCATGGGTCAGGAGGATGGCCTTCACAACGTCGCAGTCAACACCCTCCTGATCCATCAACGAGAGGATCCGCTTGCAGCTGACCCCGGCATCGATCATTATACCGTCACCATCGCACTCTATGACGGTGCAGTTACCATCACTTCCGCTGGCCAATACGTGGACCTCTATCATCCGAGAGCGCCTCAGGCCTTCTTTTTGTAGAGCGCAAAGATGATGTCTCCCCTCGAGATGATGCCTACCACAACGCCCTTTTCCACTACGGGGAGGCGATTGACCTTCATCTCGATCATGGCTGCCAGGACCTCCATGATGGCAGTGTCCGGCGATGTCGTAAGGACGGTGCGGGTCATGACGTCGGAGATCAACGTGTTTGAGATCTCCTCGGAGATGCTCTTAAGGGTGGCGTTTTCCTCCATCTCAGAATCCATGGGGTAGTTCAGCATGACTGATCCGGGGCTGTCGTTTTCCAACTCTTCCTGGTACTTGAGAAGCATGAGCAGAACGTCATCCTTGCTCAGTATTCCCAGGAGATGGTTCCTGTTATCCACTACAGGCGCTCCGGACACGTTGTCCAGGGCGAACTTTATGACCGCCTTTTTTATGGTGTCATTAGGCTTAAGTGTCACCACCTGGGTGGTCATTAGATCCCTTACCTTCAACTTAGACATCACGATGGGTAAACCCAATACGGCTCTATATTTATTGTGTTCATTCGTGTGCTGGCCAGCAGCGCCAGTTTATCCTTCTATATGATTCAGAGTTGAAGTTTAAATAATCAGGAATTGAGTTGGATTGATTTATGGCATGTGAATCTTGCGACATACAAGTCGTTCGTCCAATGCCAGAGGAATGACAAAGTTTTGAGAAAGCGAGGCATTCAAAGATATGAACTTTCAGGAGGTGTGTCACATGTCATACAATCGTACCAGGGTAGATAACACTAGCATAGAGACTCAGACGTACTTCGGCGAGGATTCGAATGGACTTGTCAACATTTTCACCGGGATCGAGAGTTAATGGTTCTACATAGGCCTGAGAATGAGCAACTATGCTCCGGATAACCGTCATGACCGTCCGGTCACGGCTATATCTGATCGTAGATGTTGAACGCCGGATGTACGAGTGCCCCGCGTGCGGGGCACTCTGCAGGGTGCACCAGTATGAAAGGAAGTCACTCGCACACCAGGTGCCCGATAAGGACAACTGTCATGAGACCCGCGTTCCAAAGCTTAGGTGCGAGACTTGCAACGAGTATCAGCAGATACCCGCCTGGGCCAGGCCACGCGTATCATACACGAAGATGTTGGAAAGGGGGTTCTTCACGCTGCTTGACAACTCTGTATACAGGACCGCTGAGCTGTGTA
>CAZXOR010000173.1:0-2588 GCA_964642395.1 uncultured Methanomassiliicoccales archaeon
ACTGCCATTATAATCACGCTCCAACAATGTCGTCCCACTCGTCCCTTACTTTCTTTCAGTTGTATCCAGCAAGAACCTTGTCAGCGATCAAGGGCGTCTACAAAACCGTATAGTGGGTGGTGTAAGAGAACGACTGGCGGATTAACCGCCAGTCTTTTACTCGATTATTTCGCGGTATCACCGCTTACAGTCATTGTCGATGACTATTCTCCACCTTGAACAGTCGTTTATTTGTATTGTCGACTTCCTCTCGCTGTTGCTGTTCACGAAGTCCGTGGTTAAAACGCGGATCGTCGGTTCTTTATCGAAGAACTGGGATTATCGCTCGGCCCGTGTTGTTCGATTTCTCACAAATATGAGTGCACGAGTCGATTTTTAACGGGACGGTGTTCTCCTAAAAATCAAGAACACCGAACCGCGACGAGACACCACATCACTTCTTCTTAGACAGAGGGTTCTTATCTATGTCGACCTTCTTCCTCTGACGGCTACCTGTCTTCTTCAGCTTGTCCTAGTCCAAAGCCCACTGGAAGCTCTTTTGTTCTGGCTGGGTTATGAGCACTCTCTCGCCTTTGATGTACTTCCTACCGGTGACCCAGTTAGTGAATGGCTCCAGTACGCGGTACTCGTCGGCGTTCAAGACAATCTCTCTAACATAGAGCCTGCCCTTTATGGCCGAGTACGTGCCGGAGAACGTCCTTATACAGCCGTTGGTGACCTCGATCATACTGGTGCAGACGGTGTCCAGGAAGTACCTGTCGTGGGTGACGGTAATAATGGCCCCGTCGTACTCAACTAGCGCCTCCTCCACCGCGTGTTTGGTGGGGATATCCAGGTAGTTGGTGGGCTCGTCCAAGACGAGAACGTTGGTCTCATTTAGGAGCATCAGGCACAAGGCCACCCTGGCCCGCTGCCCCCCGGACAGCGTAGAGATTGGCCTCTCAACCTCCTCTCCAGCTAGCAGGAACCTGGCCAGAAGCTTCCGGGCCTCGCTCCTCCTCTCCTTACCGATGATCTGCAGCAGCTGCTCCTCGGCTGTGAGCTTCATGTCCAGCCTCTCGTGGGTTTGGGAGTAGTACCCGATCTTTGCTCCCGGAGCCACCCACAAATCCCCCTCGCAGGGAATCAGACCCAGCAGCGCTTTGATGAGGGTAGACTTGCCCTCGCCGTTCGCCCCGAAGATGCCCACCTTGTCGCCCTTCTGGATGTTCAGGTCCACTCCAGACAGGATGGTCCTACCACCCAGGTCCACCTTAAGACTCTTGGCGGTGATGACGTTCTTCCCGGACTTGTGTGCTGCCTGTATCCTAACAGTTATCTTCCTATTCTCCTAGGGTTTTTCCTTCTCCTTCATCTTGGAAATGAGCGTCTCCCTGGTCTTGTGGGTGGTCATGTACCACTAGTCGTAGTGAAGTTGCCTAGCGATTTCTTCCTGGCGCTTCTTCTGGTTGGCATACTTGCGGTACTCTTTCTTCATGCGATCCAGGTCGATCATCTTCTTCATGATGAAATCCGAGTAATTACCCTTGTACTCTCTGGACTTACCATGGTCGATCTCTAGCATCCTGGTGGCGATCTTATCGAGGAAGTATCTGTCGTGACTGATGACCAGCAACGAGCAGTGCATCTTTATGAGGTAATCCTCCAGCCACTCCATGGTGTTGATGTCCAGGTGGGATGTAGGCTCATCCATCATCAATAGGTCGCAGTCATCCGCCTGGATGATGATCCTGGAGAGCATGACCTTAGCCCTCTCACCCCCGGACAGAGAGTCCATGGTGCGGTCCATGATGTCGGCGGACAACCCTACCTTCTCCAGCGCCCTGACCTGATTCTTCTCGTTCTCCATGTCGGACTTGGTCAGCTGCGACTCCAGGTCAGCGTTCTCCACAGCAAGGGCGTTCCAGTCGATGTCGCCGCCCGCCGCCATAATATCCTCTATCTCCTTAAGCCTGCGCTTCAGCCCCTCGATATGCCTGTATGGTCTACCCAACACGTCCCTAACCGTGAACTCCTCCGAGTTCTCCAGGAACTGCTCTAGATAGCCGATCCTCTCAGTCCTGCGAATGAGCTCCCCGGTGTCTGGCTTTATCTCGCCCAGCATGATCCTGAAGAAGGTGGTCTTCCCGGCCCCGTTCACACCGATCAGACCTATGGAGTCCCATTCATTGATCTGGAGGCTAACGTCCTTCAGAACCTTGTGCGGACCGAAGGCCTTGGTGATGGATTGAGCTTTGATGAGCATGGCTCTGATTATCCGCTCGTTCTTGATATGGGATTCGGTCCCGTCATAGCAGGCTAGGAACCAGCCAATGCATGGTCCGAGAGCCTCTGCAGGACCCGGTCTTTACCATAGGATTCGTATCGTAACAATCCCTAAAATATGCGATGACAAGTACCAGAAATTTCCATTGTTACGGTACTAAGCCCTCATTTTGAAGCGCCTTCTTTGGACGTCCGCGGGGCATTTTGACCTCTGGCTCCTCGGGCATTTTCTTCGAACTCTCCATCTTCTTCGGAAGCGATTCAGGCTTCTGCTTGGACAGACTCAACCTCTTCATTAGCTCATGTCCTTCTTCAACCCGTGA
>CAZXOR010000174.1:0-2569 GCA_964642395.1 uncultured Methanomassiliicoccales archaeon
TCATCGATGGGCGTTGTCCCAAACCTCTCTTGGAGCAGGTCGTAGTCAATGTCCCCGGTGACCTCCCAGGGAGTAACTTTGAAATCTTCCGGCATGTTATGTACCCCTCCGTCCGTATGTTGGTCTCGATTTTAACCTTTTGAGACGCGCGCGTGCATCCTAAGCTATTATTACGGGTGCGTGGATAACCACAGCATGTGGAAGATACTCGGCAGGAACGCCCTCTATGTAGAAATCCCCGACATCTGGAAGCAGCGCATAATCGAGCTCTCCGGTAAGGGGGAGAAGGCTGAGAAGTTCAGGGAAATCATCGGCGAATCCGAGGTTACCTACCTTCTGAACGGAACGACCGAGGAGCATACTTTCTTCATCAGGGTGCCCGACGAGATCACCCCCGAGGAGATCCAGATCCTTGCGGATGTCACACTGGACGTTCTGAAGGCATCCGAAGACCCATGCATCGAGGTCGAGAGCGTCAGGCAGAGGTACCAGGTGATCATCACCAATTGGAAAGAGCCAGAAATAATTGGCCTGAACAAAACCCCAGGCATGTCGTCCGGTGAGGTTTTCAAGCCCATAATCCGGGGGCTCGACGCCCCCGGTAGGATGAACCCACAGTTCAGCAACCGTTATTTCCGACGTCAGTCCCTGCAGGAGGTCCCGGGTATCCCGTCGTCCAGCCTATGGACCTTGGGCTCCTTGAATTCGAGCAGGTAGTCCTCCTATCTCTCTCTATTGCAGACACGGTGTTACGCTCGTAATCCATGTAGTACACGGACGAGACTATAGTCATAACGGCGATCACTATGGCCAATGCTGCAGTATATCCAAAGGTGTCAATGTCCATGTAGATGGCGACGGCCATCGTGATCAGAACAATAATGAGCACTGCGAATGCAGCGTTGCCCAGGAGACCGTCGTACAGGCGCATACCCCCGCCCTTTGTGCCGACCCTCACGTCGAGGGTCTTGAGGATGAGGCATGGCATCGAAAGCGCTACGATGTAGACAAACATCATTAATACTACAAAATATGCGCTATAATAGGTGAAGTGGTATGTTATCAGGGTGAAGAAGACAATCCACATGATAAGGCTGAGAACTAGTGCCAATCCCAGTGTGCCAACGAGATCGTCTTAGGAATCTATCCTCTCCTGATGTAGGGCTCTATGGTCATTACCCATGCGTCCACGTTAGGCGGGATGCCGAATAGCATCTCGAAGACGTGGTTCGCGCTCAGCCTCCCCGGATCCATGCCGGAGCGTTGCACTCCGCTAAGGACGTGTTCCATGAGGGACTTCTTGGCCACGGCGGTGATTAGGGCATTACCCTTGGTACAAGTTAGGATTAAAAGTGCCAGATACCCTGCGGCTTGGTACAGGATGTAGAGGATCGCGCAGACGACCAGAGTGACTATTAGCATGACCCAGCGCCTGCGGAGGACGTGATTCGATACCCATCGCGACAAACGGCAGCAAGAGCAGCAGGAACACGTCGTAGAAGTTGTACGAGCGGAAGACGTTCGCTATCAGGATAACGGCTACGAAGGATACGACAATCAGGAACAGATAACTAACGGTACGGTTCGGAACGACCACAGAACGGCTCCGAGGCTCTTGGAAAGGGACACAAATACTATCACTCCCTCTCCATCCACGCCTCCAAGGCGACTTTAGCTCTGTCCCCCGGGTACAACCCGAGGAAGATGCCCATGCTCTTGAGCTTTCCAATGGGGTACGGGCCGAGAACAGCGTTTCTGACGCCCTCCTTATAACCGACAGCGGTGCCCTTTTCGTTGGCCACCACCACATCTACGGGGAAATCGGACGAGACCTTCACGCGTAGGACCCTCCTGGGCTTGACATCCAACGGTATGGTGACAATGTTGCGGTAACCTCCGTTGACGGTAAGATCGAGGTCTCCCACGGATACGGTCTCGGGGCCGTAGACCCGCTCCCTCTTTCTGAATAAAGACATATGATCACCGTGTAATGTCCCCGGCGCTTAAAGAAGCTATCATTTGAGGAACAAAAACTTTGGCTCTGTATGATTTAAGGTTGAAATGGCGAGTGCAGGAATTTAAGGTCTGATGAAAAATAATATGTGAAATAATGTATACATACTCTCCATAACAATAACCCACAGGGAAGTGATATGGACGAATCCGACAAGACGATGATTGGCAAGATTATGCCGTTGCTGAACGAGTGTCAGCGTAAAGCGTTCCTCAGCTTGTACTACGAGAAACTGGGATACGAAAGCACCGCCCAGATATTCAATCTCACAGGCATGAGCCTTACGACGCTCACCGCGCTAAGCGTGAGGTCGCAAAACTCAAGAATTATCCGCACGCCCGCCCATATGCGGGCGAGTTGGACCATATCCGTACCGAGGGCAGGGACACAAGAGCATTCTGGAGAAGCAGCCAGAGATCAGGGACGAACTGCTGAGGCTGCTAGATTCTGAATTTGTCACTTGTACTTAATAACATGTTCGCGCACATGCGCGAGTCGCTGATCTCCCCGATCATCTTTTGGCAGATGTCGATCCGTGCGGCGAAGCATGCCTTC
>CAZXOR010000175.1:0-2566 GCA_964642395.1 uncultured Methanomassiliicoccales archaeon
ACGAGTTCGGGTTCGGGACGTTCTCCACTAACTCCGGACTGGAGGTCCCCAGGAATCCCTACGACCTCGAGAGGACCTGCGGCGGATCCTCAGGGGGCTCCGCGTGCGCGGCGGCCGTCTTTGAGGACCACGTATCGCTGGGCGTGTCCACCGGCGGCTCCATCTGCTGCCCCGCCAGCTTCTGCGGGGTCTATGGCATCGCTCCCACCTACGGCCGCGTGTCCAGATATGGGCTCATAGACTACGGAAACTCACTAGACAAGATCGGCGTGCTCTCGTCAAGGGCCGGTGACCTGAGGAGATACATCGAGATTATAACCGGGAGGGACGAAAGAGACCCCACCTCCTGCGTCCAACCCGAGTTGAGAGACGAGAGGAAACCTATGAAGTCGGTCGCCGTCCCTATGGATGGCACTGAAGGGCTGTCCATGGATGTGGAAGCGGCGTTCAACAGCGCCATCGACGAGCTCAGGCGCATGGGTGTCGACGTAGAGTTCGTGGACATGCCTTCACTAAGGTACGCCATGCCCGCGTATTACGTGCTAGCCACGTCCGAGGCATCCACCAACTTGGCCAAGTACGTCGGCATGAGGTACGGCCGCCAGGACGGCGACCTGTCCCTGAAGTTTGACGACTACTTTTCAGACGTCCGCTCCAGATACTTTGGGGACGAGGCCAAAAGGAGGATCCTGCTGGGGACATTCACCAGAATGGCCGGGTACAGCGACAGGTACTACTCCAAAGCCAGGCAGGTCAGGCAAGTCGTCATCGACGATTACAAACGCGTCCTGAGGGACTACGATGCCGTCCTAACGCCCACCATGCCCTTCACCGCGCCCAGGTTCGACGACATCTCCAAGATGTCCGCACTGGACTCCTACAAGACGGACTACCTGACAGTCCCTGCCAACCTCGCCGGGACCCCGCACATGTCCGTGCCCTGCGGATACGGCTCTGACGGCATGCCCATTGGGATGCAGTTCGTGGCTGACTATTGGGATGAGAACGTGCTGTTTACTATGGCCGAGGATTGGGAAAGGGAGTTCGAAATCAAGAGACCGGAGGCATCCGCATGAAGATAGGTCTCGAGATTCACGTTTAGCTGCCCACAAAATCGAAGATGTTCTGCTCTTGCCCCACCACCGAGGCCACGGGACCCAACACCCACGTGTGCCCCACCTGCCTTGGGATGCCTGGGTCTAAGCCGGTCCTGAATAGGAAGGTCCTGTGGTACGGCATCATGCTAGCGAAGCTGCTCGGCTGCAGTGTCGCCGACACAACATGGTTTTCCAGGAAGACTTACTTCTACCCTGACATGTCCAAGAGCGTCCAAATCACCCAGTACGACAATCCCATCGGGGAGAACGGGATGTACTACCTAGGGGACAAGCCGATCCGGATCACCAGGATCCACGTGGAGGAGGACCCCGGGAAGACCAAGAGGGTGGGGAACCTCTCGTCCCTGGTGGACTACAACCGCTCCGGGATACCCCTGGCGGAGATCGTCACCGAGCCCGACCTCAAGACCCCGGTAGAGGCCAGGGAGTTCCTGAAGTCCCTAATCGAGGACATCCGCTGTGTCATCGACATCCCCAGCAATGGAGAGAGGAGTATTCGTTGCGACTGCAACATCTCCGTAGGAAAGGAGAGGGTGGAAATCAAGAACGTTACTGGTCTGAAGAACGTCGAGAGAGCCCTGACCTACGAGGTCGTCAGACAGACTAAAATCCTGAAAGCCGGCGGCAAGGTCGACAGGGAGACCAGGCGCTTCGACGAGGAGCACGGGGTCACTATATCTGTCAGGAAGAAGGAGTCTGAGGCTGACTACGGGTATATCGACGAGCCCGACTTAGGCGTGTACCATATAAAGGAGATGGCCGAGTCTATAAAGATTAGGGAGAGCCCCCAGAAAATGGCCGCCAGGATGGCAGGCCAGTACGGCATTGACCAGAGGATGGCAAAACAACTGGTGGCTACGTCGGTCAGGCTAGCGGAGCTGTTCGAAGAGGTAGCCAGCAGGCACGGAACCAAGAGTGCCGTGAGATGGGTGGCCGGCCCAGTAAGCTTCAATTGGAAGTCGCTGGAGTCATCCAGCGCGAACGTGTCCGGTGTTATACCGATCATCGACAGGTTCGCCGCCGGAGAGATCACGGACATAGAGTGTGGCATCAAGATTAAGTGCCTCATAACAGGGGAGGACGCCGAGGCCGTCAAGAGAACGGCAGGCGACCTGGACAGGTTGGTGTCGGATTACTTGGACTAGAATCCTGGGATCATCGACGATTACAGGAGGAACGAGAAGGCCGCCAACAAGGCCATCGGGTTCGTCATGAAGAACTCCGGCGGGAACTACTCCTCCACTGAGGTTGTCAATACAGTCAAGAAGATTATCGAGTCCAGGCTATGATTCCTGATAGCGGCTTTCATGATGGTCCACGGGTTTGTGGAATGAGAACATAGCTTCACCGTCGACCTCTACACCGAGGAACTTTCTAAAAGACCTGAGCTTAGGGTCTGTTAAGAAATAATTTTACGTTTTCTCTCTCGGAGGATGACGTAGTTCCAT
>CAZXOR010000176.1:0-2563 GCA_964642395.1 uncultured Methanomassiliicoccales archaeon
TACAATGACAGCATCACCTCCTACGAGCGTTTTGTCAACGCCACCGAATGTATCGGATTCTACCTGTGGGAGCCCCAGTATTCTCTGGCTCTGTCCATGGGATGCGAATCCCTCGTGACATCCAACCAGCTTTTCTCCGGACACACTTGCTGTGTCATTGCTGGAAGTCATGAGTACATGCAGTCCCACGAGGACGTTACCGTCAGGTTCCTCGCCGCCTATGTCGAGGCTGTCGACAGGCTCAACGCCGCGATCAGCTCCCCCGGAACCGATGAGTACGAAGAGGCCGTGCAGATTGCCATCAATGTTGTCACATGGCCCACCGGTACGACTGATGAGCAGAAGAGAGAGACAATAGTCAACGCCTTCGAACTCATCACCTACACCTATGCTGACAACACGGGGTCGTCGCCTCTCTCACAGCTGGTGGACGACATCGCTGACTTGGTCGAGAGTCTGACGGACAACAACAACCTCACCCGCACGGTCCAGGATTCTGGATACGAGACCTATGAGGACTTTGCCGAGGAGCTCGTCGACGACTCCTACCTTGCCCAGGCCCTCGAATACGAGCTCACTGGTGAGGAGACCACGACCACTATCACCGTTGCGGTCATAGACGGAGACATCCACCAGCTTGCCATCCACTACGGAATCTACCTCGGCATCTTCGAGGAGTACGGCATCGACATCGAGCTTTCCATGCAGTCAAACGGTTCCGGAGTCGCGGTGGCCCTCGAGAACGGTGGTGCTGATTTCGGACTAATCGGTGCTCCTCCTGCGTGCATCAGGATTATTAACAGCCAGCTGAATGCGGTCTGACACCGAGGTGTGAAATTGGACTCCGTTCTGAATGTTGACAAGGATAAGGTGCGGGGGTGGATAAGATCCATCGTCATCGTGGTCGTGTCGCTCGCCGCCTTCATCATCCTCTGGTGGTTTTTGTCGATAGTACTGAATTTCTCGGCTCTTCCCACCCCTCTGGAAACTTATGATGCTCTTGTCAATCTCTTTACGAACGGAGTGGTCTCTGGAACCACAACAATACCCTACTCCCAGTACATACTGTCGAGTCTCAAAAAATTCGTCGAGGGGGCGGTGCTGGCGTTCGCCATAGCTGTTCCCCTCGGCCTCCTTTTGGGGTACATCAAGCCCCTGAAGGAGTTCTTAACCCCTTGGATAGAGGTCATCAGGCCCATCGCCCCTATCGCATGGGCACCAATCTTCATCATATCGCTCGGGTACACAATGGGCCCTCCCTTGGTCGTGTTCATAGGAATGTTCTTCCCCATTCTAACCAACGTCATGTTCGGGGTCACCAAGATCGACAGCAACCTTTTCGATGCCGCCAAGACCCTGGGTGCTACAAAGGCACAGATTTTTACCAAGATCATCTTTCCCAGTTCGGTCCCCTATATGCTCAGTGGTCTGAAGATTGCCCTGGGTGTGGGTTGGATGTGCATCGTTGCGGCCGAGTTGTACTCCTCTTCTGTAGGTGGATTGGGAAGCTACCTTAGTAGGATGGCCGACCAGGGAGCTTGGGACTATGCGTTTGCCACGATCATCGTGATCTCGATTCTCGGCATCCTGACTACTGGGGTGACCGAGTATATTCATAAAGTCGTCTCCAAGAGAATGGGGGTGGAGTGATGGCATACATACCACTCAACAAGGAAGAGGCACAGTCTGAGGTCGTCAACGTGGTAGAGAGCTACCACGGCGAGGGTGTCCATGACTCCTCTGCCATCGTCGAAGGGGATTCCCAGATTCAAATCAGGAACCTCGGAAAGACCTACAAGAGCGACAAGAAGGAGACGGTGGCTATCGATAATTTCAACATCGACATCAAGAAAGGCGAACTGATCTCCATAGTAGGACCATCCGGATGCGGCAAGACAACTATTCTCAGGATGATTGCTGGACTGATGGAGCCTACCACAGGAACCATCATTATAGAAGGCCGTCCGTGCACGGGGCCTGGACCGGACCGTGGGATGGTGTTCCAGGACTTCGCTCTGCTACCATGGCGCACGGTCCGTAAAAACGTCGAGCTCGGATTGGAGATATCTGGCGTTCCCAAAGAGGAGCGTCGTGAGAGGGCCGAGAAGTACATCGACATTGTCGGTCTGGATAACTTCGCGGATGCCCGCATAAACGAGCTTTCTGGGGGGATGAAGCAACGCGTGGGCATTGCAAGGGCTTTAGTGACCAAGCCCGACGTCCTCTTGATGGACGAGCCTTTCGGGGCCCTGGATGCACAGACCAGGAACATTATGCAAGCTGGACTCATCAGAATTCTCGATAAGACCGATCAGACGATTATCTTCGTCACCCATTCGGTCGATGAGGCAGTCTACCTTTCCGATAGAATCGTCGTCCTCACTAAGAGGCCTGCCACGATCAAGGAGGTCGTGGAGATCGATTGGCCTCGCCCGAGGGACCGTGCGTCTCCTGAGTTCACCGCCCTGAGGAGACACATCTTGGACGAGTTGGAGAAAGAGAACGTCATGGACTGACGACAATCCATTTATCCGCCCATGGGGGTTGTTCTCCCCATGGGCTC
>CAZXOR010000177.1:0-2548 GCA_964642395.1 uncultured Methanomassiliicoccales archaeon
AGAGCGAGGAGGAGGCCCATATCAACCAGCTCTTCGGGAAGAACCCGAACAGGACATCGGCGTTCTCCGACCTGTTCAGCAGAGAGATGATGGAAACTATCGACGAGGACCCGGATCTCTCGGAGGAGGCCAAGAGGCAGCTGGTTTTCAAGATGACTGCCAACAGCGTCCTGGACGTTGTCATGGAGTGCCTCGCACAGGATACTGCGGAGGAGGTGGCCGCCTGCCTGGATGGATACATTGGTATGTGCATCGTCAACAAAAAGCACCAGGTGGATCTCATGGGCGAGCTTCGCCAGGCGCTCTTGAAGGTGGACCAGATGGAGGGCGAGAGTGATGAGGACTTCGACCGCCGTCTAGACGACTTGGAGGACGCGTGGTGGTCAATACCCCAGCCCCGTCTCAGTAGCAGGACTCCCAACGACGCCATCCGCGAAGAGATGAGAAAATACGGTCTGGACGAATGAGCTCTTCTGAATGGTTCAGGGCATCAGCCCCGGGAAAGTTCGTCATCCTGGGGGAGCACGCTGTAGTCTACGGCAAGCCCGCCGTGGTTCTGGCAATTGACCTGAGGATGTCTGTGGCCGTCAGGGGCGCTAGGTTCAACACCATCAACGGCGAGCGCATAGACTTTTGTCGCCAGCCTCATCTCAGATACCTGACCAGGGACACTACTGGTGCCATCGAGTTTAAGACATCCAGCCAGATCCCGGTCGGCTCCGGTCTTGGGTCATCCGCCGCACTGTCGGCGGCCCTGGCCCTGGCCTTGGCTGAGAGGGACAGCCGCGCCATGACCGAGAGCGAGCTCGTGGAGGAGGCCTACGAAGCAGAACTGTACGCACAGGGTATCGGCAGTCCCATGGATGCTTCTGCTTGCGTCCATGGTGGCGGCATAGCCGTGAACCTCCCCGAAGGGGAGGGGAGGCACCTATGGACTGTGACCCTTGGGGAAAGGACCTGGAGTGTCTCCGATGTGGACGTTCCGGATATGACCTTCGTCATAGGTAACACCGGCGTCAGAGCGCCTACCGGGCCCCTGGTCGGGAAGGTGAAGAGGTTCATGGACCGCAGCAGGTTCGCTTCCGACATCGTCGACGACATAGGGCAGACCACCCTGGAAGGTAACGACGCCCTGGCCAGGGGCGATGTGGAAGCGCTGGGCAGGCTCATGACCCGTGACCATAAGTTCCTTTCGATCCTGGGTGTCTCTAGCCGCGAGCTCAATAAGCTGGTCAACGCGTCCATGCCCTACTCCTATGGCGCCAAGCTCACCGGCGCTGGTGGCGGGGGATGCATGATCGCCTTGACCGACCGTCCAGAGAAGGTCTGCGAGGCCATAAGCTCCAGGGGCGGGACCCCGTACGTAGTAAGGACCGGTGTACCAGGTGCGACGTTTCATCCATAACCAGTCCGTTTTATACATCGCGTACACCCTTCGTCTAACAATAATGTGATTGAATCTCTCCGACAAGATCTAGAAGTTGTGCAACTGTTGTATCAGCTACGGGAAGTGCAGCAAGGTTTGCCTGTTGCTGAAGCATGATAGAATAAACTCCATAGAGGTCATAATGGATAGTAAGACCGACATGGCCTCCTGTATCTGCTGTGGCTGCTGCTCCGAAATTTGCAGGAGGAGCAACCCCGCCGTTGTGATGAAGGACCTAATCGCGATGGAGAGGGACATTTACATATTCTGGATGTTCAGAGACACCAAGTACGTCATTCTCCCGTTGAGCCGGTACCGGATCCGGTGTGGACCGGCGGCGTGAGGCCATGCACAGGTGGATGGCCAAGGGCAATGTGCCGTATATGATTTACGTGATGTCCATCGCCATGTAGGCCATGGGTGTGGGCGCATTGGAACTGAAGGGCAACACATGTTGTTTCCACCTAGTGCAGTTTCAGGGAGATGTCCAAGCCCAAATGCAATCCTACAGGACTACCATGGGCCGTTCAGCCGACGGCGCCGGGATCGTGACGCTGTGCGCCAGATACAACGACGAGCTTATCTCGTTCGTGGTAAACGCCGAGTACATGATACAGTTCCTGACTGACTGCATAAACTCGCTCCCGAGGATGGACATCCCCATAAGGGTCACCATCGAGCCCGGATGCTCTAACATGAAGTTTAGGAGGGTGATGAGGGCGGTCGTCAAGGCCATGGGGTTCAAGGTCGTGAACCAGACCATGGACTGCTGCGGCAAGAGCGCCAGCGTGGAGGGTTCGCTGATGGCCGAGAGGGTGGAATGCACCGGGGCCGAGTAGATCGTCGTCGGGTGCCTTATGTGCCTGGTGAAGTTCGACGCTTACCCTAGCTTGATCCCCACGATGCACATATCGGGGTTGGTGACGCTGACTGCCGGGGACGGGACCTCTCTGGAGCACCATGCAAACAGGTTCTGAGCTCGGATTCGTGCGATGAAAAATTCGACGGACGGGTTCCGCCCCATCCGACCGTTCAAAATGTACCCAGTATGGAAGTGACGGCCACATACGGCCATCTCAGGCATCCTTACGCTGACGAATGACGAAGACAAGGGGCTGCGCC
>CAZXOR010000178.1:0-2538 GCA_964642395.1 uncultured Methanomassiliicoccales archaeon
AGCGACTTCAAGATCTTCAGTCTTGCACTCTCCCAACTGAGTTACCACGGCGCAGCTCTCTCCTATGGGCGTCTCAGTTATAAAGGTTTTGACACATCCAAGACGGACCAGGATCCGCCTGGGTCATTCCTGCGGCGCCTCCACCGGATGATCCACGGCGACGTCCTCGTGATCCTTCGTCATGACCGGTTCCACGGCAACGACCTTGTCGCCGTTACGCATGTCCATGACCCTGACTCCCTTGGCGTTGCGTCCGGTCTCACGGATCTCGTCGGTGTCGATGCGAATGATCTTTCCGGAGGCGGAGGTCAGCATGAGTTGGTCGCCGGGGTTGACCTTCCTAACGCTAACCACCTATCCGTTCCGCGCGTCGGTCTTGATGGTGATGACCCCCTTGCCGCCGCGATAGGTCTTCCTGTAGTCGTCTACCTCAGATATCTTGCCGTATCCGTTTTCGGACACCGTCAGCAGCCTGTCGCCAGGCTTCACGATCGCCATGGAGACCACCCTGTCGCCGGGGTTGAGTGTCATGCCCTTGACGCCCATGGTGTCCCTCCCTGTGGGGCGGGCACCAGACTCGTCGAACCTCACTGCCAGCCCGTTGGCGGATGCAATGATGATCTGGTCCGCGCCGTCGGTGATGTCGGTCTCGATCAGCTCGTCGCCGTCCTCCAGCTTGATGGCCTTGATGCCCCTGGCGCGTACATTACCGTAGGCGAACAGTGTGGTCTTCTTGAACAGTCCGTTCCTGGTGCAGAACACCAAGTACCTGTCTTCGGGGAAACCAGAGGCGCAGATGGTATTAACCACCTTCTCGCCCTCCTCCAGGTTGGACAGCAGGTTGATGATGGGTTTGCCCTTGGACTGCCTGTTACCTTCCGGAATCCTGTAACCTTTGAGCCAGTGCAGGCGGCCGCGGTTGGTGATGAACATCACGTAGTTATGGGAGAATGTAATGAACATCGAGGCCACGTGGTCCTCCTCCTTGGTCTGCATGGCCGTAAGGCCGACACCTCCGCGGGACTGCTGCCTGTAGGTGCTCAGCGGAATCCTTTTGATGTAATTGTCCGCGGAGATGGTGATGACCACCTGCTCCCTGGGAATGAGGTCCTCCTGGTCGGTATCGATGGCGTTGGGGTTGATGACCGTTCTGCGGTCGTCGCCGTAGGTCTCCCTCATCTCCATAGTCTCGGACTTGATGATCTCCAGCACCCTGAACTCGTGGGCCAGGATGTCCCTTAGGTCCTCCATTTGGACCTTCAAGTCCTCGTACTCCTTCATGATCGAGTTCAGCTCGAGGCCAGTCAGTTTCTGGAGCCTCATATCCAGGATCGCCTTCGCTTGTTCCTGGTCTATCCACAAAAGTTCCTGCAGGCCGGTGTTGGCTTCCTCGGCGTTGGGAGACTCCCTGATCAAGGCGATTGTCTCGTCTAGCATGTTGATGGCTCTGATCAAGCCCTCCAGGATGTGAAATCTCTTCTCTGCTTGGGTCAGCTCGTACCTTGTCCTGCGGACCACCACGTCCTTCCTGTGGGCGATGTAGTGTGTGATCAAGGCCTTCAGGCTCAGGATGGTGGGCCTGTTGTCCACCAGCGCGATGTTGATGATGCCGTAGGTAACCTCCATGTAGGTCTTCTTGAACAGGTTCTCCAGGACCACGTTGACTAGGGCGTCTCTATGGAGTTCGATCACGATGCGCATGCCGTGCCTGTCTGACTCATCGCGGAGGTCGGTGATACCATCAATCTCCTTTTCCTTCACGCGGTCGGCGATTTGGGCGATAAGCTGGGCTTTGTTGACCTAATAGGGGATCTCATCGACAACGATCCTCTCCTTCCCGTTGTCCATCTCTTCGATGTGGGTGTTGGACCTGACCTTGAGTCTCCCGCGTCCAGTCTCGTAGGCAGAGCGGATGCCGTCGATGCCGTAGATCGTGCCGCCAGTAGGGAAGTCGGGGCCCTTAACGAACCGCATAAGGCAGTCCAGAATGGTGTCAGGGTGGTCCACGGTGTAGATGATGGCGTCGCAGACCTCCCTGAGGTTGTGAGGCGGCATCTTGGTGGCCATCCCCACGGCGATGCCGTCGGAACCATTCACCAGCAGGTTGGGAAACTTGCTGGGCAGAACCATGGGTTCCTTCAGGGACCCGTCATAGTTGTCCATCATGTCGACAGTGTCCTTGTCCAGGTCGACCAGCAGATCGCCGGCCATTTTGGACATACGGGTTTCGGTGTAACGCATGGCTGCGGGCGGGTCGCCGTCCACGGACCCGAAGTTGCCCTGGCCATCCACGAGGGGGTACCTGAGGGAGAACGGTTGGGCCATCCTCACCATAGCGTCGTACGCGGCGGTGTCGCCGTGGGGATGGTACTTACCCAGCACCTCTCCGACCACGGTGGCAGACTTCTTGTGGGGCCTGTTATACACCAGCCCGAGCTCTGACATAGCGTACATGATTTTCCTGTGGACCGGCTTGAGGCCGTCCCTGACGTCAGGAAGCGCTCTGCCGACGATGACGCTCATGGAGTAGTCGATGTA
>CAZXOR010000179.1:0-2502 GCA_964642395.1 uncultured Methanomassiliicoccales archaeon
TTTGTTGATTTCACTGGCCTCACGTTTCACGTGAGGCACTATTCGCCTGGGACGTAGAAATGGAACAAGATCGAGCATAGTATGTTCTCATTATCAGAATGAACTGAAAGGGGCAACTGCTGTCTTCTTATGAGATCGTCGTGAATCTCATTGGCTCGACGACGAATGAGTTGGGACTGAGAGTCAAATGTGTTCTGGATGAGTGGAAGTAGAAGCCAGGAATCATTGTCAATGACGAGAACTTCGCCACGATCAACATCAAAAGAGACGAATGGCACGGTGATTGAAACTATACCATCGCTCCACACTTATAATCGCATTTATTTTTTATCGAACCATGAGTTTCTGCATCTTGCCTTTTTAACCATAAGTTATATAGAGCCTGCGGCATGCGCGTGTGCGTGCACAACAAATTATAGAAACCGATCGATGGAGATGCCGTGCTCAAAAGGATAGTCAACATCGTGAAGGAGACCAGCGGACTCGTGGGTGGTGCCCGCGTGTCATCGGTCAGAAGCAGGGCTCCAAGAAGAACGTGATCACCTCCACTGACAAAGAGAATAAGAGGTTCCTCAGGTCCAGGCTCATGGAGCTGGTCCCGGGGTCCTCATTCATCGAGGAAAAGGATGACAATGCCCCCGTGATGGAGATGGCTACCCTGGATCGTGGACCCCATCAACGGAACCATGAACTCTTCTAGGGACCTCCTCGAGGTTAATATCTCCGTGGCGTTGCTAAGGAATGACGAGCCGATCTGCGTATCAGACAGGCCGTTGGAGGATTGCATCCTCAGCACATGTAGTGCTACTACAAGAAGTCCCTGGTCCAGGGCGTGTTCAGGGCTACGAAGTTGCTGTACCCGAGGATAGACGACATTAGGCGCATCGGCACGGCTACGGTGAAACTGTCCATGCTGGTAGAAGGCGCCGTCGACCTGTACTTTGACATCAGGCCATCCTCCTAGAACTAGTCGGGGTGCTGATGTGTGTATTAGCTGCCAGCGGTCGGGGATCGACGGAATAGTGGCCCTGGACTGCTCGTCACTGATCCTCGTCGCCAATACTGAAGAGAACTTGGACGTGATCCTTGACGCCATCCGCAAGTAGTTCTATGACGGGATGCCACAACATGTCGTGTAGCGCGTTCGGAATCCCCTCCAGAATCTACAGTCTTTAAATATTGTCCGTCCGAGGGGAACAGTTAACCTTCCTCTCTTGCTTTTGATCAGCATGACTCAGGAATAGTGCTCGGGAAACGAGAGGGGATGCGGGACAAACAAGTTCGGACAGATATGCTCCGGCATAGGCAGATACGCACCGGACACCCTTAGTGGATCAACGAGCTGGACCTGTCGTTCATCGATACACTTCATCTCATGGACAGGGTGATGGTGGAGGATGGGACCCTCGACAAGAAGACCAAAAGACTCATGGCTTTGTCCTGCGTCTGCATGAAAATGTGCGAGAACTATGTGTACGTCCCAACCAGGGTGGCGAAGAACTACAGCTCCACGAAGAAAGAGATCCTGGAAGCCATCGAGGTCGCCATCTTCATCAACGGTGTGTCGTGCTGGTCCGCGGCCAAGAATGGCATAGCGAAGATATTTGCGGAGTGGGACGAGTGATCCTTCCAGTAGAGTTCAGTCTTCCCGCCAGCTCCTTTGGGGATCTCCTGACAGATTGGGCTGACCGTGTCATCAAGGATTCTTTAGACCGTGATTCTCCCTCCGGCCGATACCTAAATAGGAAGATCACTCTATGAGGTTCTGGATCGCAATGACCGACAACGCAGAGATCAGGATCGGGCTCGTAGGAGCCTGCGGAAAGATGGGCCAGATGCTCGTCAAACATGTTCTGGCTACGGAGGGTATAACCATGTCCTCCGCCTTCGACCTCGTCAACATCGGGAGGGACGTTGGGGAGGTCGCCGGCGTCGGCGCCATCGGCGTCCCGGTTTCCGATTCTAAGGACCTGGCGCAGGTTCTGAAGAACTCGGGCACGGACGTACTCCTTGACTTTACCATCGCCAAGGCAACCGCCGTTAACGCGCCCGTGGCCGCTGCCACGGGGATCAACCTGGTTATCGGAACCACAGGGCTATCCGACGATGTCAAGAGGGAGATCGCCGAGGCCGTCGAGAGAAACAACGTGGCAGCGGTTATCTCCACCAACTACTCCATCGGAGTCGCAGTGTTCAATAAGTTGATCAAACAGGCCGCGATCCTCTTGGGCAACGATTATGACGTTGAGATCATTGAGGCCCACCATAACCAGAAACAGGACGCCCCCAGTGGAACGGTGATGACGGCGGCGAAGATCATATCCGAGGCCATGGGAGGCAAAGATCTGATATTCGGAAGGCATGGCCACTGCCCCCGCAAAAAGGAGATCGGGATACACGCCGTCAGAGGCGGGGACATTGTTGGGGACCACACTGTAATGTTCATAGGGAACTCCGAGAGGATCGAGATCCGCCACCAGGCCCACTCCAGGGAGATCTTCG
>CAZXOR010000180.1:0-2497 GCA_964642395.1 uncultured Methanomassiliicoccales archaeon
GCCCGATGGGCACGGTGACGTTGTCATTCAGTTCGATGGCGTTGCCTATGAGGTCTCTGGGATACCTTTGCGTCTTCTCCTAATATGCTCTTATCGTCGTCCGAGGGTTACCATTATCCATCACGAGGTGACAACCCAGTCTCTTCAGACGGTTTGTTGGCACAATACAAACAAGAGACCACCTTTTATGACTTCCCACTTCGGCAAAGGCGATAACCTTTCAATTCCATGACGAAAGCATACTTCGCTGCACGGGCCGACACCCGCCAGAAGATGATCGAGGTGGTCAGCGACTAGCGCATATGTGTGCACATTCTCGCTTGCGTGTGCACGTTACCGAGTACAACTGACAAACTCAGGGCTGAACGCCGGATGTACGAGTGCTCCGCACGCGAGGCACTCGTACATCCTACGTTTAATACCCACGATCAGATACAGCTATGACCGGACGATCATGATGGTCTCCCAGAGCGTAGTCACTAATTCTCAGACCCGTGTAAAACCACGGACTCTCGATCCCGGTGAGAATGTTGACGAGTCTATTCGAATCCCCGTCGAAGTACGTTTGAGTCTCTGCACTAGTATTATCTGCACTGTACGATTGTGCAAGATGTGGCACACCTCCTGAGAGTTCGTGTCTTTGGTGATGTTGCGCTTTCTCAAAACTTTGTCAGTCCTAGGGCATTGGACGAACGTCTTGTATGTCGCAGGATTCACATGCCATAAATCAATCCAACTCAATTCCTTGTTATTCAAGTTTTAACCCTGAATAATATAGAGGGTCTTCTCAGGGCATTTAACCCTTGCTACTTGATTTCTTACTCTTGCGCATCCGGCCTATCTTGCTCACGACGAGCACTACAGTCAGTGTCACTATGGGGATGATCGCATCAGTGACGTCACCCAGTATCCAGTAGGCTACGATGAGCCCGATGATGCCGATGACCCCGAACCTCTTGAGGATCCCGCCAGCACCGAGCAGGAGTATGAGTTCGATGACTACCATCCAGACCAGGAGGTTGACCATGACCTCCGACGACAGGGACAGAAAGGAGGCATCTCCTATGATGTCCTCTATGTACATCTATATGAAGTAGTCTACGATGAGCGGCACGACGACGACCAATATGAGGGTCATTACCAGCCCGCCGACGAAAGACTTCAGTGCATTCTTGGTAGCCATCACTGTATATATGGCTGTCAAACATACATAAAACGGACGTTTATCCCGCGCCTCCTCTCCATCGGATTATATATCCTGTACAGGTCCTCAGCATTTATGAGCGATGCGGTCTACGAGGCAATGAGCAAGGCGAAGAGGTAGACGGACAGCGGGAACCCCCAGAAGGCGGTCGAGACGCTGGAGGCTTATCTGGCGACCGACCCTTACAACATCAAGCCCAGGCTTCTGCTGGCCGACATCATCATAAATAAACTGGAGGATGTCAAGTATGGGATGCTCCAGCTGGACGTGATCCTGGATCTTGAGCCGGACAACACCGACGCCCTGAAGGCGGCTGTGACGGTGCTGTCCCAGCATAAGAAGTACAACAAGGAAACGAACGAGAAGTTCCAAAGGCTTCTGGAGCTCGAGCCCTCGTCGGAGATCTGCAACCAGTACGCCAGGTTTCTTAGGCACCAGATTACCGATTTCAAGTATGCCCAGGAGTACTACAGGAAAGCCATCGCCATGGACCCTGGTAACTACAACTACCATCTCAACTATTCCGTGCTCCTGCTGAATGACCTCAGGGACTACGTTACGGCCAAGGGGGAACTGGAGATCCTGCTGTCTATGAAGCCCAACGATGCCATAGTCAGAAAGAACTACGATAAGCTGATGAGAGAGAAGTTTGATAAAGACGGGAATCCCAAGAAGTCCCTCATCGACAGGCTGAAGGGATGATTGTGGAGGCTCGGGATAACCTTTGTTGATTTAGGAATTCCTACATTTAATATATAAGCTTTGTTAACAGCCGTACAAGTATATAACGCCGTTGAAAACCGATAAATACTGCTGGATTCTAGGGCTGGACAGAGGTTAAATCATGGAACTTAAAGGCTCAAAAACTGAAGCAAATCTGCAGGCCGCCTTCGCTGGAGAATCCATGGCCAGGACCAAGTACACTTACTACGCGTCCCAAGCCAAAAAGGAGGGTTACGAGCAAATCGCGGACATCTTCCTCGAGACCGCCGAGAACGAGAAGGAGCACGCCAAGCTTTGGTTCAAGGCGCTTCACTGCGACAAGATTCCCAAAACCATTGAGAATTTGAAGGATGCCGCCTCCGGCGAGAACTACGAATACACCACCATGTACGCCGAGTTTGCTGTCATCGCCAGGGAGGAGGGTTTTGACGAAATCGCCGATTTGTTCGAGGCCGTAGGCGGGATCGAGAAGACCCACGAGCAGAGGTACCTTGACCTTCTGAGGAACATCGAGAAGGGCATAGTCTTCAAGAAGGACAAAGTCACAATGTGGAAGTGCCGCAACTGCGG
>CAZXOR010000181.1:0-2484 GCA_964642395.1 uncultured Methanomassiliicoccales archaeon
GATGTCCCAAGTCACGCACGGCCTGATCCTACACAGCTCAGCGATCCTGTTCACAAAGTCGCTGAGCAGCGTGAAGAACTCCATCTTCAGCATCTTCGTGTACAATACGCGTGGTCTGGCCCATGAGGAGTATCTGCGGATACCCGTCACAGGTCTTGCATTCGAGTCTAAGACATAAGCCTCTATGACAGTAGCCCTCATCGAGCACCTGGTGTGTAAGTAACTTCCTTCGTATTTGTGTACCCTGCAGAGTGCCCCGCACGCGGGGCACTCGTACATCTGGCGTTCGACATCCATGATCAGATACAACTATAACCAGACGGTCATGATGGTTCTCCGGGGCATGCTCATCCTCAGGCTATGTAGAACCATTGACTTTCGATTCCGGTGAGAATGTTGACGAGTCCATCCAAATTCCAGTCGAAATACGTTTAAGTCTCTGCACTAGTGTTATCCAGCCTAGTATGAGTGTACGAGATGCGATACACATCTTGAAAATTCACATCTTTGGTGATGCTGCGCTTTCTCAAAACTTTGTCATTCCTAGGACATTGGGATGAACGCTTTGTATGTCGCAGGATTCATATGCCATAAATCAACTCAACTCAATTTCTGGTCATTTAAGTTTCAACCCTGAATCATATAAAGGGCATTCGCGATCATTAGTAAGCGCACGTATACTTATAGAACTACAAAGATTACCGACCATAAGCCCGTAAGGCATGAGGGATTATCTTGAGTAGGACTCTTTTCACGGTAGGGCCGGTCTACGTCGCCCCTGACACCTTCGAATCGATGAACAAGCCCATGATTACGCACAGGTCTAAGGAGTGCAAGCAGCTCCACGGGAACATCGTCGAGAAAATCAGGAAGACTCTGGATACCGACATGGAGGTCTTCATGGTCGCCGGATCCGCCACTGCCTTACTCGAGGGCACCATCAGAAACGGTGTGAATCGGAAATCCCTGGGCATCATCAACGGGTCCTTTGGAAACAGGTCCATTGAGATCGGGAAACTTAATGGCAAAATCATAGAGAAGGTCCAGGTCGGATGGGGCAAGGCGATGAAACCTGAGCACATCAACGGAAAGGTCACCAAGGACATCGAGATGGTTCACTGGGTGAGCAACGAGTCGTCCACCGGCGTGTTCAGCGACTCCGTCGCTCTTGCGAAGGCAGTCAGAGAGCAGAACCCGGACGCGCTAATGATGGTCGACGCCGTGACGGCCGCTTACGCCATGGACCTAAGGATCAGAGAGATGGACGTGGACGCGGTAGTGTTCGGCACGCAGAAGGCCCTCGCCCTCCCGCCGGGACTGGCCATCATGCTCTGCTCAGAGAGGCTCCTGGAGAAGGCGAAGACTACCCCCAACCGCGGGTTCTACACCAACCTCCTGAAGATCAAAAAGAACAGTGACGATAACTACGCCCTTACCACCCCGCCAGTGTCCCTCATGTATGGCCTAGACTATCAGCTGGACAAGATCCTGAGGGAGGGGATGTCTACCCGCTACGAGAGACATCAGAGGATGGCCAACATGGTCAGAAAGTGGGCCTCCGAGAAGCTAGACGGTATCTTCTCCGAGGCTGGCCACCGGTCAAACTCGATCAGCGTCCTGAACAGGGGTGGCCTCGACTTCGATGCATTCCATTCGAAGCTGAATGTCAGGGGATATGAGATATCCAACGGCTACGGCGAGATAAAAGAGAAGACCTTCAGGATTGGGCACATGGGTGACATCACGCCCGAGATAATGGCTGGGCTCCTGTCCGTCATGGACGAGATAATGGAGGAGTAATGATGACATCGAAGATCCTTGTTTCAGACCCAATCTCCGATGAGGGGATAGAGATCTTGAAGGGCTCTGGGTTCCCTGTAGACGTGAAACCCGGCCTCTCCGAAGACGAGCTCTGCGCCATCATTGGTGACTACGACTGCCTGATCATCAGATCCGGAACCAAGGTGACCTCTAGGGTCATCGAAGCCGGGAGAAACCTGAAGGTCATCGGACGCGCCGGCGTGGGCGTGGACAACATCGACGTGCCCTGCGCCACGGACAAGGGCATTCTGGTAATTAACACCCCGTCCGCGAACATCATATCCGCAGCGGAGCACTCTTGCGCCATGCTCTTGGCACTCGCTAGGAACATCCCTTTCGCCCACGAATCCATGCACAGAGGCGAGTGGAAGAGGTCCAAGTACACCGGTGTGGAGCTAAACGGCAAGGTCCTAGGCATCATCGGGGTCGGGCGCGTGGGAGGGGAGGTCGCCAAGCGCATGAAAGCCTTCAACATGACCATAATTGGATACGATCCCTTCCTCCCGAAGGAGGTCGCTGACTCCCTCGACGTCAGGCTAACTACCTTGGAGGAGGTTATCACCACTGCCGACTTCATGACCATCCACACCCCGCTCCTGCCCGACACCAGGAACATGATCTCCCTGTCTCAGTTTAAGATGATGAAGCCCAGCGCCAGGATCG
>CAZXOR010000182.1:0-2453 GCA_964642395.1 uncultured Methanomassiliicoccales archaeon
ACACCTCTGTTTGCAATGAGCTTGTCAAGGGCCTTAGCAACATTGTCGCCGTCCACAAATACGTCAAACGGTACAGGATAATCATGTACATGGCATTCGCGATCATCGAGGGGTACTTCGTTTTATCCCGCTACTTCGATTACGATCTAATATATCATCCAGGGTGATCATATCGTTGTTTTCCATAGGCATCCTGTTGATCGCGCAATTCGCGGTGGTGGCTTTAATGGGATATTTATCACCGAAGAACAGGATTACCCAGCGGCTGAAGTCCATGAGGGCCAAGGTGTCAGTCATAGCCTGCTTCATCGGTCTGGGACAAATGTTCTACTATGCATCCTTCTTTTCCTGGTTTCTCAGCGAGTTGCTGTCCGTGGAAAGGGAGATTGCAATCGTCTCGACCATCGGGCTGTTGGCCATGCTGGTGTTGCTAATGCTAACGTTGTTCTACTGCGTCTACACCAACATGAAGCAGAAGACTTAAAAGAACATCCAGAGACTTTCCTACATTTTCTACTTCTTGCTATAACTACACATCTTCGGGGCTCTATATGATTTAGAATTGAAAAAGCGAGTTCAGGAACTTAGACCAAACCAGGCAAATCAGAATTGTTGTAGGAAAACGGCGCTTGGTTTCAAAATGCGAAGTATTCCTCACCTAAGCGCCTATTTGACGGTTGAGACAGCCAGTACCTCAATCGAAGGAGATCTTAAGCCCACCGTTGTAAAAATAGACCATGGTGATAAAGTAGTCGACGTTCTTGAACCTAATGGTTATCCTATAAATAGTCTGTATATTGTCGATGGCTTCAGCGAAGCCGTTGTTGATGTTCTTGTCGTACTGCGCAAGGATCTCTTCCCAACGTGAGTATATGCTCTCGAACGCAGGCCTCTATAACGGTGACCCTCATTTAACATCTAGTGTGCAAGTAACTTCCCCTCGTACTGGTACACCTTCCAGAGTGCCCCGCACGCGGGGCACTCGTACATCCAGCGTTCAACATCCACGATCAGATACAGCTATGACCGGACGGTCATGATAGTCCTTCAGGACATAGTCGCCCATTCTTAGATATGTAGAACCACGAACTTTCGATTCCAGTGAGGATATTGATGAGTCCATCCGAATTCCCGTCGAAGTACGTTTGAGTCTTTGCGCTAGTGTTATCTACCCGTATGATTGTGAGAGATGCGGTGCACCTCCTGAAAGTTTATGTCTTTGGTGATACTGTGCTTTCTCAAAACTTTGTCACTCCTAGGGCATTGGACGAACGCCTTGTATGTCGCAGGATTCACATGTCATAAATCAATCCAACTTAATTACTGGTTATTTAAATTTCAACTCTGAATCATGTGGAGGGATCATGGAACCTTTGGATTTCACGTCTGACAGAGTCCTCTCCGACAAGGGACGCCTGTACACTATATCGTCGTGCTTCGGGAAACGGGTCTATGGGGAGAGGCTGGTCCGTCACTGTGACTTGGAGTTTAGGGAGTGGGACCCCCACGAAAGCAAGCTGGGAGCGTATCTAGCGGCGAGCGGCAGGAAGTTCCTATTCGACGTCTGGAACAGGATACTCTACCTTAGTGCCTCTAGCGGGACCACGACCTCGCTCGTAGCGAACATGTGTTCCGAGGGAAAGGTCTACTTTGTGAAGTTCGCCCAGAGGATATTCAGGAACCTAGTCAGGTCCTGCGAGGACAAACCCGTGATGATCCCCATCATGGGGGATGCCATCAGGTCGGAGGGGTACACCATGTTCCCCAACGGTGTGGACGTTGTGTATCAGGACATGGCTTAGAAAAGACAGACCGATATAGTTTGCGACAACATGGACGCTTTCGGCACGGAGTTCGGTATGGTGGCCGTGAAAACCAGATCCAAGGATGTCATGTTTCTACCGGAGTCTGTCTTCGCGGCGGCTAAAGTGAGGATCTACGAGAGGGGCCACGAGATGATCGTCTTCTGGAGGGCGTGACATGGGCAGAACGGCTTACACAGTGGCATTTTCGGGAGAGCGTTTCCTGATGGTCTGGCACACCCGCCGTCACGGGTGGGAGATGCCGGGCGGGCACGTGGGGGAGGACGAGACTTCCGAGCAGGCCTGTGTCCGCGAGTTCATGGAAGAAGCCGGGTACAAGATTAGGGTCATGGAGACCAGGGACATCGGGTATTGCGACGTTTGCGCGGCCGTCCTTGGGAAGAGGGTCCGCAACGACTGTGAGATGGAATCTCGCCTCTTCGACACTGTTCCTGATCAGCTGTCCTTCGACCGCGAGGAGTACAAGGACACGATACCATGGGCCCGGGATGCCGTCCGCAGGTCATTGGAAGGCTCCAGCGACGGCCTCTTTAGTAATAAGATTATTTAAATACTCCATTCACATCGCAAGACTTAGCCTCGCCGCCTAGGATATGATTCGGAGGATCAGACTATGGCAAGAATGCACAC
>CAZXOR010000183.1:0-2435 GCA_964642395.1 uncultured Methanomassiliicoccales archaeon
CCGCCAGTCTTTTATTCAATTTTATGACGGTAGAGGCCTTGGATATCAGGAAAACCGTAATAGCCATGAACGCGACGAATCTTGCTGCAGCCATTTCAATCATCTTCAAATTTAGTAATTTTCCAAATATTTATTTCCAATCTTCGGAATTAATTAAACGATTGTCTAAATCTGTATGAATGTGTCTGATAAACGGCTACCAATTTGGCAAAATTCTAACCAATTTTAATATCATTAAGAATATTCTCAATACATAAATCCATCAAAAATGACGATAATTAGACGAATGTCTGTTGAAGATGAATGGGCTCACAGAAGAGCCCAGAAACATAATTGTGAGGTTTGCGGCGATGAAGGTTCGGCGTCCCTCACAGGAGGGACTTGGCCTCGTCAGGGGTCATGTCGAGGGCTTTGAGCATGTACTCCAAGGCCTTCTTGCCGTATGGGGTGCGGGCCTTGGGGTCCTCCATGATCTCGCTGTAGGTGGCCATGACGCTGTTGTAGTACTCGATGGCGAACTCGGAGTACAGGGAGGCTGACACAGACTCGTCGATCTCCGCCGCCTCACAGTACGCCTTCTCGGCCTCGTCGTACTTGTTGACCGAGATGCAGAACAGACCGTACGACTGGTAGTAGTCGACGCGGTCCCCGTCAAGCTCGATGGCCCTCTTGTATGCATCCATGATTTCCTGAGAATCCACTTTGGTCCCGAACATTCCGGATGCGTAGTTCCCACACTCTGCTTTGTAGTACCAGACATCGGCGTTGTTGGGAAACTCTGCCGCGAGCTTCTTAAACGCTGTGTATGCCTTCCTGAAATCTCCCTCGTCCATCACCTTAATCGCGTTGGCAATCTTCTTCTCGGGGGTAGCCTCTGCCATGGACCATGAGTTAACCTGGGGCAAATAAATACCCTTCTAACAACCTTATAAAATCTCTTTACGGTCAAAAGTAAATGGATGTGTCCAATAGTCGCGGTTTCGATGACGGATACGCCAACGGAAGTGACGGTGTCATCACTGTCGACCGGGCGATGGGAGCGGAACAACGCATCGTCTGGATCTCCACTTTCTGGCATGAGCTGATTGTAATCGTCTGAAGTCTACGGTCGATACCTTTGGATTCAGGAACCCTGACTGTCAAATCGGCCCTTTCTTTTTCCGAAAAGGCAACCTCAAGGCATCGATATGATACACCCACTAACTCTCGACCCTGTAGAACCCTTATAAATGCACCCGGGCATGATGTGTCATGTCATGTTCCGATGTTGCAGCGGCCCGTCTGGCCGCATTGGGATACGATGTGCTGGCCGGGAGGATACCTGAATTCTCGGAAGAGTCCATTAGGGTGTTCAGGGATCGGTGTGCCGAGAACCTGTGCGGCAGCTACGGGAGAAGCTGATCCTGCCCGCCAGGGTAGACGCTGTCGCAGGGAGCTTAACTCCAGGTTCGACTTTGTGCTCGTCGTGAGGAGGACGTTCGTGATGGATCCTAGGGACGAGGCATTTCTGAGGGTATGCAGCGATGGCATGAAGGCGGACGTCCGCGACGCCGTGGCGTCCATCCGCTCATACGAAGGCGACTGCATCGGGGTCTCTGACGGCGAGTGCGGGTACTGCGACGAGTGCTCGTATCCAGAGCCGTGCACACATCCCGACCAGCTTCTGCCCTCCGCCTCCGCCATGGGGATCGACCTCGGCGCCTACCTAACATCCCTCGAGGAGCCGTTTTCCTTCAAGAATGACAGGGTTACGCTCTACGCCCTCATCATGTACTCCTCGGGTCTGTGAACGCGCAATGCACGCACCCGCACAACGATTTTATTCATTACAGACATCGCTCCACCGAAGGTCAAAATGATGGACAGAGAAACCGTCGAGAAAGTGGCGCGCACTGCGCACATCAGGCTCACAGAGGACGAGATCCAGAGATACGAAAGCGACCTGGCGGAGATCCTTACCTACTTCAAACTCCTGGATGAAGCGCCGGGATCCGAGAAGCGCGGCATCAACCCTGTGGAAATCGCCGACGTCCTGAGAAACGACGAGCCCCGCATGGACATAGACTCCGACGTTCTCTTGAAGGGTATGGACACATACGACAGGTATGTAAGGGGGCCGAGGCTGTCATGAGTATGAGGAACATCCTCGAGACTCTCGAGTCCGTCAACTCGAAGTACCTTATGTTTCACGCGAGGACCTCCGACACCGACCCCGGGGACGCCAAGTTCCTGTTTTCGGCCAAAGACAACCTTACATCAAAAGACATGGAGACTTGCGCTGGATCCAGGATCCTGGAGGGTTATTTCCCGGCCTTCGACGCCACCGCCATCGACAGGATGCGTGAGGCAGGCGGGAAGATGATCGGAAAGACTAATATGGACGAGTTCGGGTTCGGGACGTTCTCCACTAACTCCGGACTGGAGGTCCCCAGGAA
>CAZXOR010000184.1:0-2434 GCA_964642395.1 uncultured Methanomassiliicoccales archaeon
TCCTACAACAATTCTAGTTTGCTGGTTAATCTAAGTTCCTAAACTTGCCTTTTCAGTTCTAAATCATATAAATTTACCTGCTGTGAGACGACGGGGTCGACTCGTACAGTCCGATCACAATCAACAAGAACCTCGCGGTCTCCAAGATCTTCGACATAACGGACCTCTTCTTCCACGTGTGAGATCGTACATCTTCGGGATAGTCTTCCTATTCGACGAGGGCACAAACATGGATATCACTGTGGTGGCTGACGTAAACATTGCGAAGAGCGGGCAACAACATCTGTCTCGCGGAGCTACGTAACGACAACAGCCCGGATGTGGTCGACGTCGTGAGCGGGTACCTGAGGATGGTTCCAACCGCATCCAACTAGCAATCGTCTCTGTCGTGCGGATCGTCTATATAGACTCCCACCTCTCCTTCGGTAACAACATTGGCGGCAGCTGGGATGTGATGATCCACTTCACCCCCTCAAAAAAATTTAACAGAGACACCAAAACCATTGACGTTTCGATAAACATCAATTCGTATGTCACTGATGACGGGATCGGTGTCCTAACTCGCATGGAAAAGATTAGCTTCGACTTGGTGACCAGGGAGATATTTCGTGAGAGCGACGACATCTAACCGACGCGGTTTTAACTGTGTTCGGCTTTTCTGGGCCGCTAAGAGATGGAGGGTGACTGACGGTAGCCGCGAGGCAGCTGAGGAAGTTCCCCTCTCCTAGGGCGAGGTGGACGGACGCAAGTCCGTACGGCGAGAGCCGTGGCAAGGGCACAGAAACGACACAGACCGGGCTCATAGGATGAACCGCCAGGCGGTGACGTTTCCCGGGAGTTGGTGAAACGGCGACTCCCCACCGGAGCAAGTCCGCACAGCGGGGCAGACCGGCCCGGGACCCGCAGGTAGGACGCTTAGTTGAATGTCACCTGAAACAGAAAGGGGGCTACTACCATCACTTAGCACTCCAACCAATTGAAAAGTGAGACGTCATGATGCTAAATCGCTGCCCGAAATGCTCGCCCGACACAGGCATAAGGATAGTCCCCCCGGAGGAGACCCTGGCCAGGATCCTCCCTATTCTGGATACCGCCGGACTCGGCGCCCCAGAGGACATAACTTTGAAGGATGACGTTGGAATCCCCGTTTTCTCAGTCGACAGGCAAGAGACCGCCCTCGGGAAACCCAAGTATTACAACGGCAAGGGCGTAACCAGGGAGCAGGCTGAGGCGTCCGCCGTCATGGAATCCCTGGAGAGGTATAGTGCCGAGATGCGTGACACCGACGAGGTGGTTTACGGGACCTACGAGCAAGCCTGCGAGGTCATGATGACCGTAGACCCCAAGGACCTGATTCTTCCCATGCCAATCCTGGACAGGTACATGAGTGAGACCATCGCCTGGGTCCGGGGATTTGAAATGTTCAGGGGATGCCCTATCTGGGTCCCCGCTTGCGCGGTTTACTATCCCTACTACCCGGACGACGACCTCCAGCTTTTTAGGTGGCACACCAACGGCATCGCTGCGGGCAACACCATGGAGGAGGCCATTCTTCACGCCCTTTTCGAGGACATCGAGAGGGACGCCTGGTCCATCGCCGAGTTCATGGACGCGGCCAACGCTGACGTCATCGTGGACAACGAAAACTCTGTCCCGGCACAGCTCATCGCGAAATTCGCCGACAGGGGGATAGATATCTACCTGAAAGACCTGACCACCGACATCGGCATTCCGACTATCGGAGCGGTCGCAGACGACACCATCACCAGGGACCCCGAAATGCTCACCATCGGTGTGGGGACTCATCTCAACCCAGAGATCGCCGCCATCAGGGCCATCACCGAGGTGGCCCAGAGCAGGGCCACCCACAAGCACGGAGCCAAGATCAATGCCCAGCTTCAGAAGGTCACCCGCGACATGGGGTACGACCGTATAAAGGAGGTGAACCACATATGGTTTAGCGAGAACGAGAGGAAGGTCAGGCTGAGCGAAATCTCCGACAGGTCCACACCCTACGTCCTAGACGACATAGAGGTCGTCCTCGGCAGCCTGATGGAAGCCGGATTCCAGAGCGTCGTCACCGTGGACCTCACGAGGCCGGAGATCGGCGTGCCGGTGGTAAGGATGATCGTCCCTGGGCTTGAAGTTAGCATCATGGACCCCGAGAGGGAGGGCAGCAGGCTCAGGGGCATGTGGCCCCTCGGTGACCTCCGGCTCAATCCTTAACTACCGAACGTCTATCGGAAACCATGGAAGGCATAAGAGCGGTCGGTTTCGATCTTGACGGTACGTTCATGAAGACGCGCGTGGACTACGCGAAGTTGAACGACGTCGACCGCCGGGTCTGCCTGGAGCACGGGATACCGTTCGACGAGATAGACTTCGGGGACGGTCCCAAGCGCCCACGCCACCCCATAAAGTTGTGGCTCAAGGT
>CAZXOR010000185.1:0-2432 GCA_964642395.1 uncultured Methanomassiliicoccales archaeon
GACTTCGACAGGGGGGTCAAGGTGGCCGGCAGCGGTTTCTACTGCCTGAAGGGCGATGGCGCAAGGCTCGAGAGGGCCTTGATCAATTATTTCCTGGACACTCACCAGGACCAGGGATATACCGAGGTATTTCCCCCTGTGGTTGTCAACAGGAACGCTGTCATCGGGACCGGCCAGTACCCTAACCTCAAAGACGACATGTACTACCTCGAAAGAGACGACATGTTCTTGAACCCCACCGCGGAGGTCCCCGTCACGAACCTTCTGCAGGACGAGATCCTGGACAGGAACCAGCTCCCGATCTACTGGACCGCGTACCTCCCATCGTTCAGGAGGGAGGTCGGGAAACACGCCGACACTAAAGGCATCATCAGGGTCCACGAGTTCAACAAGGTCGAGATGGTCAATTTCGTCCTACCCGAAAATTCCTACGCCAGGCTAGAAGAGCTGAGGCAGAATGCCGAGGACCTGATCAACGGCCTTGGGCTGCCCTACAGGGTCCTGCTGCTGTGTACAGGCGACATGAGCTTCTCCTGCTCCAAGTGCTATGATCTGGAGCTCTACGCCCCTGGCAAGGACGCGTGGCTCGAGGCGTCCTCTTGCAGCAACTTCACCGACTTCCAGGCCAGGAGGGCCAGAATCAAGTACAGGCCAGAGCCCCACTTGAAGAGCGAGTTCGTTCATACCCTCAACGGCTCCGGTCTCGCCCTGCCCAGGACCATTGTCGCTATCCTCGAGAATTTCCAGAACAAGGACAGCACCGTCACCATCCCCGAGGTCCTCAGACCCTACATGCGTGGCCAGGAGACCATTGGCAGGCGCTGAGAAAGCACAGCAAACCGCTTGGAAACCCCTTCGTTTTTCTCGGACTCGGACTCCAGGGCCGAGAATCATATCCTCAGGCGGTCTAGGTCCTCGACCAGCCTCTGGGCGCCAATGCCGCGCCCCCTCTCGATGAGCCTGTCACGGATAACCCTCTCCCCTTCTAGAAGGGTGTTGGAGGATATGCCGTAACGGCGAGAGATGTTAGCCTCCATGTACGCTGCCATCAGGTCGCACGCCTTCAGGTCGGTTCCGTCCCTGGGCCCGAACCCGGGCACGTCGATGTCGGTGAATGGCTCGTACACCATCAGGCGGAACTCTTTTCTCCACTCCTCCTTAAGCAGGGGCATAATAGTGGACTCCACAAGGTCGTGCTCGTAGTCCTCCAGTATGGCGGCGAGGCCGTCCACGTTCTCCTTGATCGGAGAGATGACGTCCTTGGTCAGAACCTCCGGCAGGTCATGAAAGAGACCACTGTAGAAGTCGTTATAGGCCTGTCTGTCCGAGACGCCGGCGTCCATATCCTTCAGATACATCATGTCAGCTACCATAAGGGAGTGACCCAGTACAGTGGTCATCGGGATGCGGGGCGTCCTGGCCCAGCGCTGCTGGAACCTGAGCTGCCCAATGAGATCGATGAAGTCGAAGGTCTCCTCCGATGACATGACCTTTCTTACCCCTACCAGGTCCGTGTGCTGGCTGATCTGCTCATCGATTTCGTCGCGGGTGGTTTCGATTCCGTAGAGGGAGCGATTAGAATCGTAAATGAGCTTGAACTCCCACCTAGTGGCAAGGTAGTGGGCGGCGCGAATGACTGCGTCCTCAGGAGTGGACTTGGGGTTCCCCATGTATTCCTAGAAGCGCGCTCTGAACTCTGGGTCGGTCTTCGGCACCAAACGGTCAAACTCGGAGAGGACGAAGGCGCTCACCTGTCTGCGTCTCTCGGTGGTTATCCTGTGGAACACCTGGGGCTTGAGGTCCGTCAGCACAGACCTTTGGATGAACGAGAACATCGTGTGCTCGATGATCCTCCTCCAATCCATGCTGTTGCCGGCGGACTCCTCGAATCTTCCTAGGACCCATGCTATGGCAGCCTTGTGGGCCTGCTTATCCAACTCGGTGAGGTCCACCGGGCGCATGTGGTCGTTCCACCTGTTCATGTTGGCGGAGTTGAAGAACAGGTACAAGATGTCTGCGTTCAGCGCAGGCATGAATCAGTCCTCCATCCCAGAGAGATCCTCTATGCGAGCGTCCCCGACAGACGCCGAGTAGTCTTCGTCTATGATGTAGAAGAAACCCTCTCCCTTTTCGGCGTCCGTCCTTCTGGCTTCGGCTATGGCAGACCTGTTACCCATGTAGACGAGCCCATAGCCCAGGGTCAGAAGCACCACCCCGATCACGAACACAGCCTCGTACACGGTCGCTGGCGACGTGACGTAGGCGACGAATCCTGCCAGCATGAGGATAAAGCCGACGGCCGAAGTGATAATTGGGATCTTGGGTTCCATTAGTTCCCTAGAAGCCGTACACCTATAAGATACGGGTGCACGCGCGCGTTTGTACTTTCAATGAGCAATTCTAGTCACGGAATCAATCGGTTCTGACGGATT
>CAZXOR010000186.1:0-2426 GCA_964642395.1 uncultured Methanomassiliicoccales archaeon
CATCTTGTCCATCATGGTCTCCAGGGTGGTGTAGGCGGAGTACTTCGGGCCGTCAGAGATGTCGTGGGTGTCGTGGGTGAACCCCAGGTGCTCATACTGGTCGGGGGTTCCGATTCTACCGGCGATGAGGTCCATGCACTTCTCGATCTCCTTGGGGTCTCTCATCTCCATGGCCGCCCTGTATAGCTCCAGAGGATATTCCCTGAGACAGTCTACGTTGTGGGCCTCCTTGTCGATTTCGTTGGGGTCAAGCCTCGTGGTCAGGACCAGGGGCGCATCCATCAGGCCACCCCTCCTGTCAGGCAGGAAGGTCATCGAGAAGTTCAGCAGGGCGTCCAGAGCCAGTATGATGCAGTCCTCGTCCCCGTCGCAGTTCCTCCTTTTGGCAGCGTGGAAAAACGGGTGGCCGTAGCATCCACGGAGGTCGGCATAGCCGATGATCCTGCATAGGATGCCTCCGGACGTGTGAGGCGCCAGAGCAAACGCAACGTGCCCGATCAGGCCGTCTCTGCTGGTGATGTTGTAGTACCTAGGGAGGTGGTACAGCTCTTCTAGCTCGTCGTCGACGAACTTGGCGACGTTGACCATGTATGTCCCGCAATCCTTGGCGGGGATAATATCCTGAACTTTCAACTTACAGATTTGCTCCGGGTCTGTCAGAGGATCGCCGTTCCAGTCGTGGGTGTAGCCGAGTTCGCGCGCCTTCTCCACTGAGAGACCGATCTCCCTGGGCTTGAAGTGGGTTAGTGGGATGTCGGTCATGTCGAACCTAACAGTTCCGTCCTTGAAAGTAGTTATGCCGTTCTTCTATCTGAGGATCCCTTTCTCTAGCGCCTCGCAGGTCTTGATCTTGGAAACCAGGGTCTCCAGGCACTTTAGGTCGGACGGCGGCCTCTCACCCAGGTACTGGCAAGCGTCCTCGAACTCCTCCTCCAGATTGATGTTCATCGGGGCGGGCCCGGAGTTGCCGTACTCGTTCGTCCTGGGAGTGTATACGGTGTGAGACCCACAGACCCTGCACCAGTTGCGGTAGGTATAGTCCCTGCACACTGGGCAGAACCTGTTGCCCACCTCCACCGTCACCTCCGGCCTGCCGCTCCTGTTCTTGGAGGTATTGCTTTTGGACACCTCGATGGTGGCGATCAGCTCGTTCTTTACGTTGGCGTCCTTGCCAATGGGGAACAGGGCCTGGACTTTAGGAGACAACTCGCGCTCCTTGGCCTTTTCGGGACGGGCCATCCTAGTGCCGATGCGGGTCATCGCCCTGGCGCGGACCTCGTAGCCCGCAGCGGCGCTGACGGCCTCCAGCGTGGAGGTCCCTTCGAGTTCAGGGCCGGCAACGAGCTTGTCGCCCTCGACCCTTATACCGAGGCAGTCCAGCATCGGACGGGAGTACCTTTCGTCGATGATCACCCTGCCGTCGATGATGCGGTGGAGAGCGCAGAGATTCTCCAGCATGCGCTTGGAAGTCGGCTCCCTTCCGACCGAGAGGTTGGTGCCGTCGTACCTCCCCGTGGAAAGCACGTGCTCCCTCAAGGCCCTGATCCTGTCCAGCGGCCAGTCTGACCAGAACAGGTTGAACTTCGGATGCAGAGGGACGCCCATCTCGGCGCTCATCTGCTTGGCCCGGTCGTACGTGGGGTCCTCCCAGTCGTCTGGGAGCTCCCCCTTCTCCTTGATCTCCAGCTTGTGCCACTCTATGGGGTACCCGCAGGGGACGAGGACGTGGTTGTTCTCGCAGAACTCCCCGAAAGGCACGAGGATCTCCCCGTTATCGACAATCTCGACGATATCGTCTCTCAGGACCAGGACATCGTCCTTGGTGTGGCAGTATACCAGGTCGCCATTTCTCAGCAGTAGAGTCGGGCCCTCCAGCATGTCGCAAGGGGTCACCACGCAGGCCTTCCCCGGCCTCTCTATCTTGATCTGGGTCCCAAGGGCCATGAACTCGTCCATAGCATACATACTGCCCGTATTGAATGCAAGAGCGGCAAGGCCCGATGTCCTAGCCCTACCGTATCTGAGCCTGAAACCTCCGACGGCACAAGGGTGCCCGAAGATGGGGCGCCCAGCGGCGATGTCCATGAGGTACTTCTCCCTGGGCTCCACGGTGGGCTTCTTGGGGGTATCGTCTTCTTTCTTCTTTGAAGGAGCCTTGTGAGTGTCCAGGAACTCGCCTATGAAGTCCCAACCATCCAAGTCTAGCTTGTCCACGTGCTTCTTGAGCTTGGAGGCCTTCTGACACATGCCTTCGGCGATGACTAGGCACGCCCCTCCCCTAACCCTATTGGTATCGATACGGGGCAGGTCCCTGAACCCTGAGATCTCCATCTGTTCTGTACCCTCTCCATCGACGCAGACGGGGCAGTTCCTCACGATGAGGTCGATCTCCTCGGAGGTGGGGGTGTACTGGAGGTGCTGGCACT
>CAZXOR010000187.1:0-256 GCA_964642395.1 uncultured Methanomassiliicoccales archaeon
ACAAATAAAACGACTGTTCAAGGCGGAGAATAGTCAGCAATAATAGTAAGTAGTGCTACTGCGAAAGAATTGAGTAGAAGACTGACGAGCTAACTACCAGTCTCATGCTCGATTTAGAGCAGCGCAGCGATGTCGTCCACCAGCTTCTCCAGCTCGGGAAGCTGGTCGTTCCTCATGAAAGACTTGATCACGAAGGTCTCTCCGACCTTAGTCATGTCCTTCAGCTTGGATATGCGCTCCTCCATGATCTTGGGGA
>CAZXOR010000187.1:266-2410 GCA_964642395.1 uncultured Methanomassiliicoccales archaeon
AACTGGGGGGGCCCAGGAGCCGCTCCCAATGAGGATATATCCTATTCTGGACGGTCATGTTTTCCATGTTTTCGATGACCGCGACATCGTGGGGTGCGGATCGTTGTTGTACGTTAGGGCGGCGAGCACGATATTGGTAAATCTAAAGGCGTCGGACACCACGTAGGAAGGATGTATCCTTATGACGTCATACATGGTGACATTGACCACGACCCTCTCTTTGAGCAGAAGGGCCAGCCTGTCCGCTACAGCAGTGGGGTTGCCGTACATGGACGTGTAACCGATAACCATGTCCTCTCCTCCGGCTCGTACGTGCTCCAGAGGTCGTACTTCCCGAAGGGGATGTTCCTCCACCAGATGGGCCCGGGAAGGGGCAGATAATGTCAATCAGAACGCCCTCCAGCTTCTTGAAGATAGCCTGGATCTTGACCCTATACTTCCCGACAATATTGAAATAGTACCTCCTGGCCTCTTCCATATTCCCTGTCGAAGTCAGTCTCGTCCGCATATAGAGCTCCGGACAGGGTCTTGAACGTGCCGAAGGCGTCAGCGGAGAACAGATCCTCTCACCTACGTCGTATGTGAACATGATCTCCGGCCAGTGGACCATTACCGCGAAGTAAAAACGCAGAGAATGTTTCTCAATGGAAATCTTGTCGCCGTCCTTCACCTCCAGTCTGTTCTTCGGCTGTATGTGGTAGAAGTTTTGCATCATGTCAAACATCTTGGAGTTGCCGATGACGGTGACGTCTGGCCAGGTCTCCAGGACCTAGATGAGGCATGCACCGTGGTCCGGCTCCATGTGGTTGATTACAAAGAAGTCCAAGTCCCTGCCGTCGAGGGCGGTATGGAAGTTTCTTCAGTGCTTGGCGGCAATAGACGCGTTGCAAGAATCCAGCAGGCAGGTCTTCCCATCTTTGATGAGGTAGCTGTTGTAGAAAATGCCCTCAGGTATGAGGAATGCACCCTCGAAGAGCAAAGCAGTGCAGTCATAGCCGCCTATCCAGAAGAGGTTATCCTTGATGGGAACAGCAGTTTCGTTCGCATATTCCATGATTCTTCTGGCAGGTCGATATAAGGAATTTGCAACGTTAATGTCGCCACCGTTGCGGGATGGACTATATATCCATACTACGTTTCCTGGGGCATGATGGAAGACGGCATAAAGAGCCAGTTCTTGAGGCCCGAGGGAAGGGAAGTACTCAAGGGGATAAGCGAGCACCATACGCCGCTTGGGACTTCTGCCCGGACAGACTTCCCAAGAGCATAGACGGCTCAGTGCTGGACGTTGGATGTGGCGGAAGGGGGTTGCTCAGGAGACTGTCCGAGAGGTACCAGTTTGTCATGTTCTTCGATGTGGACATCTCAGACGAGTCGCTGTCCATGACCGCCGAAGTGAACTCCGATCTTATCAATACCGGTGGACTGGAGCTCCACAGGGCATCCGTGAACGACTTGCCTTTCGGCAATAGCTCCTTCGACATAGTGACAGCAGTGAATACCTACTTCTTTTGGCCGGCTTTCGCCGCGGGTGTGGCGGAAATCGCCAGGGTGCTGAATCTTGACGATGTGCTTGCCATAGCTCGGAGGTCAGGTACGTCTATGACGACTACACCCGTATAGATGAACTGTGCCAGAGGTACGAGATGAGAGTCCTCTTGGACAATCATATCATAGGTGTTCTGGACTCAATGGGCATCGACACGGAGGTCATCCCAGAGGAGCACGGGGTGCTCTACAAAAGGGTCAGGAGACTCTAAACTCTTGTCCGAGTGGTTCCAAACCTGTCTTACACTATACCGCGAGGCCCGCCCACCACCCGGTCTATATGCTCGGTGAGCCTCTCCGATGCCTACTGAGCCCTCTAATCGTAGGCGTCCACGTAGTACTTCATGGTGGTTGGCACGTCCGCATGGTGCATCAGCCATCTGACGGTCTATATGTTTGTCCCGACCGACCGCAACATCACAAGTGAGAATCAATATACCCCCTTGAAAGACACGAACGATCAGCGGATGCTAGCGTTTGTGCTTCTACACACGCGCGCGTACATGCATGCGCGCAAACATCAATTGACAAACTCAAAACGTATGAACCGACCTTCTTGGATTCGAGCTTCGGTTTCAGATCTGGAAGAAGTGCGC
>CAZXOR010000188.1:0-2400 GCA_964642395.1 uncultured Methanomassiliicoccales archaeon
GCACCGGCAGGGATGAGGTCGTTTAGCCTTCCGTCGTTGACGTCCACGGTTTTGAAGGCCACCGTGAGCAAGTGCTTCACCATTTCGATAGAGGGCACCCTGTCATAGTAGCTCTGGACGATCTTGAAGTAGATCTTAGGCTCTTCGTCCGCCATGTAGAACCCGCCGTTGTTGATGGTGTTGTTGACAGTATTTAACTCCGGGACGAGTTTGTTCCTGGCCTCCGCGGGAATGTCAAACATTAGGTAGCAGTAGATGTTCAGCGTCTTGTGGTCGTCGTCGGTGACGATCGCCATCCCGATAGGGTAATCGTCGCCCATGGCACCCATGACGATGCTGCCGTCCTCCCTTTCGTCGTACTTAAGGTCCAGGCCCCGGACGGCCTTGCGGACGTTGTCCACGACCTTTGCCTTGGAGACTCTTCCGAACATGTCCGGGTCAACGAGCTTCGGGTTTATTGCTGTTGTCTCCCCTGTTCTAACCGCACAGTTTATCAATCAGACAACTCCGACTTCGTGAATTTAAATCAAACCAGGCAAACCAGAATTGTTGTAGAAAGACGGCGCTTGATTTTGGAATGTGGAGCATTCTTCAGCTAAGCGCCTATTTAACGATTAGGATAGCCACTATCTCAGTCGAAGGAGATCTACAGTCTGCCGTTGCAGAGGTAGACCATGCGATAAAATAGTCGATGTTTCTGAACCCCGTGGTCATCCTGTAGAGTCTATATATTGTTGACGGCTTCGGCGAAACCGTTGTTGATGCTCTTGTCATACCACACGAGGACCCCCTCCTGGCATGAGTATATGCTTTCAAACGCAGTTCTCATACCGGATGCCGAGCATCTGGGCGTCGTGGTACTAGAGGACCTCCGATGCCAACTCCTTGTCGTACTGTCTGTAAATGTCCGAGAACACGTTTTTAAAGTGGTAATCCTCAATGGAACGCTCCAACACCATCAGCTGCTCCCCGGAGAGCTTTGACATGTTCATCCTCATCGGGTGTATGGTCTTGATGACCTGGCTCTTCACAGTCCGTCAGGCTGTATTGTCTATGGTCTCAACGATGAGCTTCACGGCATGGAACTTGTCATAGACGATCCTAACGTTGGGGAAGTTCTGGCGTACCTCGGAGAGGTACGCCTCTTCGATGTCGCAGCTGATGAACCCGATGTTCTCTCTTTTCCCGTTGTGCTCCTCCAGCCACACGACGAGACGGTCCACCGTCTCCGAGCTCTTCCCCTCACAGATGAATATGATTCACTTGTCCTGGTCGTAGACCATAGTGACACAGTTGTGGCCCCTTTTTAGACGAGGTCTCGTCGATGTAAAGAATCTTCATACCGGATAGGTCCACTTATACAGGGCCTGGTTTACCCTGTACATGATGATGTCCCAAACTACGCACGATTTGATCCAATACATCTCAGCGGTCATGTTTACGGAGTTGCCGAGCAGCGTGAAGAACTCCCTCTCCAACATCTTCATATACGATACACATGACCTAGCCTATTGGACGGGTATCTGCGGATACCCGTCGTAGGTCTCGCACTTGAGCTTCAGGACACAGGCCCCTATGACAGTGCTCCTCATCGAGCACCTGGTGTGCGAGTGATTTTCTCTTGTACTAGTGCATCCTGCAGAGTGCCCCGCATGCGGGGCACTCGTATATCCAGCGTTCGATATCTACGATTAGATACAGCTGTAACTAGACAGTCATGATGATCCACCGGAGCATAGTCACCTATCTTCAGACCCGTGTAGAACCACGGACTCTCGATCCCGGTAAGGATGTTGACGAGTCCATTCGAATGCCCGCCGAAATACGTCTGAATTTCTGCGATAGTGTTATCTACCCTGGTACGATTGTACGAGATACGGTACACATCCTGAAATTCACATCTTTGGTGATGCTGCGCTTTAAAACTTTGTCATTCCTAGGACATTGGGACGAACACCTTGCATGTCGCAGGTTTCATATGCCATAAATCAATCCAACTCAATTACTGGTTATTCAAGTTTCAACCTTGAACCATATAGAGGACCCCTTAGCAAGCTGGCCGGGGAAAAATGTTTAAGTGGTGAGGGTTAGAAAGTACGGACCTTCCCCTCTATAATCATGTCGGAGACCTTGTCGACATTGTTCAGCCAGTCGGCGGCAATCGCTTCAGCCTCGGACTTCCATTTAGGGAGGCCGGGGTTGGTTTCGGCGTCCGGCAGGACGATCTGCACGGAGGCATTCAGGGGCTCGGAGACGGGTTTCCCGATTTGGGAGAGCAGCCTAACCCTGATCTCCGCTTCGTTGGTTACCTTGGCGGCCACATCGTCAGCAATGAGCTTGGACATGACGTTGTAGATCTTCCCGATGTGAGTGATGGGGTTCTTACCGGAGGTGGCCTCC
>CAZXOR010000189.1:0-2389 GCA_964642395.1 uncultured Methanomassiliicoccales archaeon
ATCGTCATGACCGCCAAGCACATGCTGCAAACCGACACTGGCATCGACCCTATCAGGCTACGCAATGTAGCGGAGTCCGTGTCCACCGCTTCCGGGTTCCAGATCTGGCCCACTAAGCCGGTCATCGGATCCAAGTACTTCGCCTAGGAAACCGGCTTCATGAGCATGCCCGAGTGCACGGAGCCTTATGACCCTTCCGAGGTCGGTATGGACAGGACTCTCGTCATCGGGAAGCACTCCGTCAGGAACACTATCGTGGCGGCCATATCCGAGATGGGCATCGAGCTAAGTAGGGATGAGGCTGAGTCGCTGCTCGTCATGGTGAGGAGGGCGTCCACCATGATGCACCGTAGCCTCAGCCAGAGGGAGCTGTTCTTGCTCTACGAGGACATGATGTCCGGAAACAACACTATCGACGACGAGGACCCGGGGCAGCAGCCCCGGGCCCAGTGATCCAAACCTTTCAAGAATCCGTCTGAGTTCGGGGAGCCCCCTGACACCTTCTTTCACGTTCTGACGGAGCGGCCTCGGTATACGCTCTTAGATATAGCGTACCCAACTTCATCAGTTTAAATGCGGACCAGGATAGGATGCCAATACGCAGAATGGTCATATCAAAGATCATAGAAAATAGGTACTTCAACTCCATCATCATGCTCCTGTACCTCTGCAGCAGGAAGTCCAAGACCGAGATCTACCGCAGCATCTTATCGAACTCCGGCTGCCCTACGAGCTCCAGGTCCTGGAAGAGGAAGGGATGATCACGGTTATGAGAGAGAAGACGGCCAGAGACAAGTGGATGGTCGCGGTGACGCCGCTCGGCGTGAAGTCCGCGGAAGGGCTGTAATCTGGAGATAAGCGTGGGCGAGGATATCGAAAGCCTTCTCAGGGACCAGTACATCAATCCCGGCTACGAGGAAAAGATCTTCGATGCTCACTGGGCCCGGGTCGCAAGCCCCAGTGACTATGATGTCAAATCCCTCGATTGCGGCACCGCGTGATTCGGCACGACAGCGGTGGCCGGCCCATACGTCGGCCCGACCTGCTCGGATATGAATCCAGATCCAGTTAGATAAGGACACAACTCATCAGGATTGGCCATTGCCGTCCAGTCACCGCGCGTAGATCGATCGTGTCGAGTCCGAGGCAAATCAGCAAACAGGAACGGTGCGGAACTGCTACGGCCGGGTTGGTTCAGCGTCATGGAATCTACTCACGCTTCTAGCTTCCGGCAGACGCGAGAAGGTGAGCATGACAGATGCCCGGAGGAATCTACCGATCATGCTCAGCATGAACCGGCCATGTACCTGGCAAAACTGCTACGGCAATAACGCTTTGTGCGGTGTCAAGTCGGACTGCCCGCACCGACTTAGAGCTGGTACACTGACGATCCTCGATCAGGAATGCGGCATCGGAGGAGTTACGATGAAACCGAGACAGAAGAAGCGCTCTGTCGGGAGGGACTCTCTCCGGCTCCGAACAAGTCGGAATGCAACTCGGCGACTCCGTGAGGAAATTCAATAGATTTAACATGGTGATAGTCGTCAACGAGTTCAGTAATATCGACTAATTTCCCAAGAAAAGTGAGATGAAGTTCGACTACGCCATCTCCGTCACAGAGAATCCTGAAGTGTTTGGTGCGATAACGATAAACAACCGTTGGAAGCATAATCACGAAAAGAAGGTCCGCGACGACACGACAAAATGCGATAGGGTAGATTCTAGGATCGTTAGCCAGGGCCCACACATACGCCTATATGTGGACAAGATGAACCCACCGAAAGAATGGGTGATCAGGAATCGCAGGAAGCTGATGTTGGAAATACTCAGCTACACCATGAATCAGACCCTTCAGGAGACCATGGGCGATGTCTACGTGGTCATGGACCAGCACACAGCATAAAAGGTTGCGTGGAGTCGATAATGCAGTCAAAAAACCGTTTTTGACGGATTGTGGATAGTGATAAATTTAATTCTTATGAAGGGGATGCGCCGAGCTCTATATGATTCAGGATTGAACCTGAGTTTGTCACAATTAAAAATCTTCGACCGTTCTCTAATCAACACTTGGCAGTCAGAGGCTCGAAGAGTGTTACCGACAGTGCTCATGAGGTCGTGATGGATGTGCTAGCGAACTACATGATCGAATCTATATCGAATGACAAGCTGGGGGAGATGGAGGACGTTCTTAGACGTGTAGACGAATTAGTTCGAATGAGAGACGCTGAGACACCACGAATTCGGCTCTCCGGGGCTAAGGGTTGAAACGGTGAGTATGGGTTGGGGTCGATTCAGGTAAAGTACTGATAAAAAATAATATATGAAATAATGCATACATACTCCCAATGACAATAACCCACAGGGAAGCGGAGTTGGACGAGTCCAACAA
>CAZXOR010000190.1:0-2382 GCA_964642395.1 uncultured Methanomassiliicoccales archaeon
GAGGAACGCTCTGCGCTGACACTCGTTCAGCAACGGCATCATCTTGCCAATCCTCGTCTTGTCGGACTCGTCCAACACCGTTCCCCTATAGGTTATTATCATGGAGAGTGTGTATGCATTGTTTCACATATTGTTTTTTATTAGACTCTTATAATCAGCTCCTCCAGGATCCCGCGATCCAGGAACCCCATGCTTACGTCTATAGATCTTGCATAGGCCTTCACGGCATCGGCGGTCTCTCCCATGTCCTTAAGGTCTTCGGACCTCAGGGCCAGAACCTCCATGGCCCTGTTCTCGGATCATGGGTCGCCGTATCATATGACCAATGACAGTGCCTTCCGGACATAAGGCTCCATGTCCTTCGGGTACCCGGAGTTAATGAAGTTCTTGCAGGCGTTCTTACAGGTGCGTACTATGTTCCTGCGATCGTAGTGGTGGAAGTCGGGTCGCAGGCCGTCCAGCCTGAGGGCGGCGAGGTCGTACTCCGCGGAGCAGTCTTTATCCTCGTCGAGTAGGCTGCTCTCCATCATCACGTGCACCTGGACATACGTACCGGCGTCCATGTCATACCACTGGGTCTCCAGGATGTCGATGACTCCTGATGCCGATTCCGGGTCTTCCAACACCGAGGTGCAGTACTCCATCATATACTGCACACAATCGCGATTGATGTAGACCTCCAGGAGCTCTGGGAACTCCCATAGCGGCTCCAGCTCGTTGATATTGTCGTTGTATTCCCCGAGCGCGTTCTCGAGCATCCATGCTCCAACGCTACGGAATAAGGGGTATAAAGGATGCCTTGACTGGACGCGACCGGGCAGTCGAAGGAAGTTACCCACCAAGAGACCGTCTCGGTGGGCAGGGCCGGCAGATTTCCGGAAGCGATTCAGGCGTCCACACCCCTACCGTCAAACCCGATGTATACATCGATGACATTGAGCGGTAACGGGATACCATTATTGTCGAAGAGTTGATAAATCCTGGCTCTCAGTTCCCCTTCGTACCTGCCTTTGCTGTCGAAGTCGTCAGTGTACGCGGCGAGTCTCAGTGTGATGACATTACCAGAGACGTCGGTCATCCTGGTGGATGGCATGGAGCGGGAACCGTCCTTAATGACATGCGGGTGCTCCATGGCCGCCTGGACCATTAACTCCTGGGCCCTCTTCACGTCGGCGCCGTACATGATGTTGACATAGACGTGGGCCCGAGCCTCTTTGTCCTCAGAGGTCATGTTCACGATTGTCCCGCCGGACACCACGTTGTTTGGGATTGTGACGATCTGGTCCATGTCCCAGTTGTTGAACTCGGTGAACATCAGCTTGACCTTCCTGACGATGTACACTTCTCCGCCGATCTTCACGAAGTCGCCTTTCTTGAACGGTCTGGTGGATAGCAGGACGATCCCACTGAAGAACTGGTTGAGGATGTTCTGAGCGCCCAGGGTGATTCCCAATGTAATGACGCCTGCGCTGACCAGGATTCCGTTCAAGTCAACGCCGAAGATGGCCAGGATGGAGCCCATGGCACAGACGGCGATGACAATCTTCCCGATCATCTTGAACAGCGGGATCAGGGACGTATCAATAACGGAGTCGGTACCCTTGTCCATACCCTTGATCAGCGAGGAGATGACGAACACGTAGACGGTCCACGCCATCAGCGTGCCGATCACCATGTACAGGACCGACGAGAGTATTCCGAAGCCGTCCCTGATCTCCGGCCCGACGCCGAGGATCGTTAGGCACTGGTTAATGGAAAGTACGGCGATCAACGCCACCACAAGATTCGTGAGCATCCTCTTGATTTTGCGCCTATCGTCGTCGCTGTTGTCCCTGGTGAACAGTCTGATGAAAAGGGGGATGACGATCTGGCATGCGATGAACGAGATCACCACCCAGACCACGATGGTGGCCAGGGCGGTGACCCATTTGAACCCCATGATGCCGGAGAACCTGTTGGGGAAGAGCCCGAGGAATTTGTTGTTGCCGTCAGCGGAGTAGTATAGGGAGTCAACGTTGACCATAACGTCCACTACTATCTCGAAGGCCTGGTTGGAGTCGTCCATTTGCCTGAACATTAGCACGACGGACCCCTATTCTACGGGGCTGTCATCGTACCTGTCTACGGAAACCTCCACGTCAACGGTAACAATGTGTCCCATCTCGGAGGTTCCGGCGGGCTGGAGGATGTCCGAGCTCTGTGTTGTAGATATGGTAACGTGTTCGGAGTCCGAAGACGTTGACAAGGTCATTATGAGGTAGTCAGACGATGTGTTGTACACATATATCCTGAATGTCTCAGTGCCCCCGTTGCTGACGGTGACGGACACCGGCTTGGCCCCGGATCCGGGGAGGGTCAGGCTGATATCTCCAGATATGGCGG
>CAZXOR010000191.1:0-2372 GCA_964642395.1 uncultured Methanomassiliicoccales archaeon
CCGCAGATATCGTACTTACCGAGGACACGCTCAGGTACATCGCTCTGTTCGAGCAGATCACCAGGGCCAACGCCATCGACTGCATGGACACTGAGGACAAGCTGGTGTTCGTCGTCGAGAAGGGCCAGGGCAACATCGCCGTAGGGAAAAAGGGCGAGCATGTGATCAAGCTTAAGGAGAAAACCGGGAAGAATATCCAGGTTGTGGAGTATTCCGAGGATCCCGAGCACTTTGTGAAGAATGTCTTCCACACATACAATCCTCAGAAGGTCGTTATCGAGCAGCGCGGAAACATCACGCACGCCACGGTCACCGTAGATCCCAAGCTCAAGGGCCGTGCGATTGGCAAAGCCGGTAAGAACTTGCGCATTGCCAGAGAGATCGTGAACAGGCACCACGAAATTCAGAGTATCAGCGTCGACTGAGACGGCCCCCCCCCACGATTCTCTCTCGTACGGTCGGGTAGAAACCGTTTCACAAACATGTTCCACACCCGCCCCATGGGGCGAGCTTCTATGATCACTCTGTTGCCTGGAGGCTCTTGGTTGTCCCACACAGATGATGTCATTTTTCGATGTTTGGCACATTAGTTGAGGGGGATCTTCTCGACCTCCAGCCCGTCGACCGTGGGATACTGCTCTGAGAGGAAGCATCTGTACTTGACCGAGGATGCTATGTCCTCTAGGACCCACGGAGCAACCTCAATCCTGTCGCCGAGTACCTCCATAAGATCCGCCGGAACGCCGATGTCTAAGAGTTCCCTCTCGGCCCTCCCCAGGTCGTCAGCGTACAGGTATCCACGCACAATCGTGCCATCCTCGGTGACTTGTTGGTATGGCATGGCGGTGTGCTCCGCCCTACGAATGAGCCTCCTGCGCAACTGGATGCTGTCCTTGAACGTGGACGAGCAGAAGTGGATGTACGCCCTTTTGTTTGATCTTAGGACTGCTATGGTGGTCTCCCTAGAACCTGCGACGGCAGATGAAAGCTCGTCCCTGACCCCGTACCCGTGAGCCTCTATCATATCCCAATTGCTCTCTGAGAACTCCAGTTCATTGAGGTTAACGAACCTGACCCCTGCCTCGTGAGCATAGGATACGAGGGAGTTGAGCTCCCTCTCCCTTTTCGGCAACGCGGGGACTTCGATCCCTACATCGATGCTCAGCGCTCTGACAGTCTCCGCGAGTTGAGTCTCTGACATCCTGGTCCACATGAACTCCGAGGGGTGGAAGCGTATCTCGTCTAGCCCGGCCTCCTACAGCGCCAACACCTTCTCGGGATTGATAGTGGCGGTGTACAGGTGGATGTGGTGGTTGCTGCCGAACCTGTCCTTCAAAAGACGGATCATATGCACAGTGCGTTCCATATCCAGGAGGGGGTCGCCCCCGGTGATGCCAGTCCCGGTAGCGTCCATGGCCTCCGCCTCCGCAATGATTTCCGCGTCGGAATGCACCTGCCCCTCGTTGGCATAGACCACATCGCGTCCCTTTTTCTCTAAGGACACCGGGCAATAGTAGCAATTCCATTCGCACCTACCAGTGACGAAGAGCACCATCTTGGAACCGTTGATGCAGTGCTTGCATCCCTCGGCGACCTCGCCGGTGCAGACAGAGCCGCACTCCATTTTCCTGAGCATGTGACCCCATTTGTTGGAACCCTTTATAATTGATTGTGTTAGTTAGACGGGCATGAAGACGGACAGCAGGCTCATACTGGCATTGGACGAGACAGACGGTGCGAAGGTACTGAGGATGGCGGAATTGGTTTCCAGCACCGTGGATGCCATCAAGATAAACTGGCCTCTGGTACTCTCCGAGGGCCCCGGGATGATCACCAGGTTGTCTGAGCTCTTGGACGTCATCTGCGACTTCAAAGTCGCCGACATTCCCAACACGGTCAAATTGATCGTGGAGAACGCAGTATCTAGGGGTGCTTCCGGAGTCATCGTCCACGCGTTTACTGGCGACGACTCCCTCAGGGTCGCCGTGGAGGCCGCCGCCGGAGCCGACATCTTCGCGGTCACCGAGATGAGCCATCCCGGGGGCAAGATATTCACAGCTAGGCACGCCGAGGAGATGGCGAGACTGGGCGTCGAATGCGGGGTCGCTGGCTTCATCGCCCCAGCTACACGTCCTGAGAGAATCGCCGCCATTAGGGAAATTGTGGGGGATCGCCTGATCCTGTCTCCGGGGGTGGGCGCCCAGGGCGGCAAAGCCTCCGACGCCATCAGCGCGGGAGCCGACTATGTTATCGTGGGACGCGCGATATACGGGTCCGACGACCCACGTGCTGCCGCCGAGGGTTTTGCGGTCGACATCCGCACCGTCTTCTGACTTGGTTAAGAAGGCCATTTGAACCCTCTTTTACTTTTA
>CAZXOR010000192.1:0-2355 GCA_964642395.1 uncultured Methanomassiliicoccales archaeon
CGAAATGAAGGTCCTCGCCGTCGGCGGAGGGGGCAGGGAGCATGCGGCTGTGGAGGCACTGTCCCGTTCCGGCTCAGAAATCTACGCTGTGATGAAGAACGCTAACCCCGGCATCATCGCCAGGTCGAAGGAGTACATGCTTTGCAACGAGAAGGACGTCGCTAGGGTGTGTCGTTTCGCCAAAGAGAAGAGCGTCGAGCTCGCGTTCATCGGTCCCGAAGCGCTCCTCGAGGTCGGGATCGTGGATGCGCTAGAGGCCGAAGGGATCTTCTGTGCGTCCCCCACGAAGGCGGCGGCCAGGATCGAAACCTCCAAGACATTCATGAGGGAGCTCGTGAAGAAGCATTGGATCTAGGGCAACCTGGGATTCGCCCACTTCGATAACGCCGCCGACGCCGAATCGTATCTGAAGACCATCGACCACGAGATCGTCGTCAAGCCTGTGGGACTCACCGGCGGAAAGGGGGTCAAGGTTCAGGGAGAACACCTGCACTCCATGGAGGATACCGTAGCGTACATTAACGAGATCTTCGATCAGAACATCGGCGGCACCGACGTCATCTTAGAGGAGAAGGTCGTGGGGGAGGAGTTCACTCAGATGATCTTCGTCGATGGGGGGCGCATCGTGCCCCTCCCGCTGGTCCAGGACCACAAGCGCGCTTATGAAGGCGATGTCGGTCCAAACACAGGTGGCATGGGCTCTTATAATGACGCCGACCATCTCCTCCCATTTATAACTCGGCAGGAGAGGGAAACTGCAATTTCCATTCTCCAATCCATCGTGGACGCCATGGCCGAAGAGGGCTGCCCATACAGGGGCACCATGTACGGCCAGTTTATGCTCACGGTTGACGGGCCTAAAATCATCGAGATCAACGCCAGGTTCGGAGATCCGGAGGCAATGAACGTCCTGTCCCTAATGGGGGACGACTTTGAGGACGTCTGCTTCCGTATGGCCACGGGTACTCTGGACAGGGAAGTGGAGTTCGCCAGGAAGGCCACCGTGTGCAAGTATGTTGTCCCCAGAGGATACGGGGTTAAGTCCGAGTCCGGCCATTAGATATCCGTGGATGAGGACGCTGTGAGGAAGTGTGGCGCAGCAGTCTACTACGCCAACGTAGATATAAGGAACGGCAAGCTCGTCACCGGTACGTCAAGGTCTTTGGGAATCGTGGGCATAGCTGACACCCTCGACAAGGCCGATGCCAACTGTGAGGCCGCGCTGAAGCATGTAAAGTGCGACGCCATGGCGGTCCGCCACGACATCGGCACCCGTGCGCTGGTCCAGCGCAGGGTCGACCACATGAAGAAACTCCGCTCCGCATGATCAGAATAGCTATCAGGTTTGCATACCTGGGAGACAGATTCTCCGGCTCCCAGGTGCAACCGGGAGTCAGAACCGTGGAGGGGGAAATGAAGTCCACCCTCCGCAGGGTTCTAAAAACCACGGACGAGGAGCTGAACCTCAGAATTGCCAGTCGTACAGACAGGGGCGTCAGCGCCCTCGGCAACGTAGCAGTGTTAAACTCACCTCTGGAGGATCCCGAGGTTCTCCTGAGGGCACTCAACGCCGTCTCCGACGACGTGTTTTACACATCATTCGCACTGGTAGATGATGATTTCAACCCCAGGAGGGCATCCTACAGAACTTACCGCTACGTCCTCCCGTCAGAGGGGATGGACATCGGGCTTGCGAGGGAGTGCGCCAGCTTGTTCGTGGGAGAGCACGACTTTAGAAGGTTCTGCCGCCCGGACGGAAAGCCCACTATCGTGACTATAGACTCCATCGACGTGTCCGAGGAGGAGGGCGCCATCGTCCTCACCTACACCGCTGAGTTTTTCCTTTGGAACATGGTCCGTAGGATTGCTGCCGCCATTAGGGAGGTAGCGTCTGGCCACAGCACCCTCGCCGACGTCTCAGAAGCATTAGAGGGGAGGGACGTGAACTTCGGCATAGCTAGGCCCGATGCTCTGACCCTTATGGATGTCTCTTACGAGGGTGTCAGTTTCATCCCTTGCCGTAGCAGCGTGCTCTTATCAAAGACCAGTGAGGGGGAGTTCTCCTCCGGTCTGCGTCTAGGCTTCTACAGGGCCGTCCAAGATTTATTACCAGCAAGCTGATACCGACCCCATGGAAGACATCTCCAAGAACGTCCGCTTTGCGGCATAGACCCTGAAGCGTATAGATACGAACCGTGACCTAACCATTTTCAGGTCCTGCTGCGTCATTGAGGACAGATAAAAAATAAAATGTGATTATAGGTGTAAAGCGATGGTAGTGCCAATCACCGTGCCATTCGCTTTTTTTGATGTTGATCGTAGCGAAGTTCTTGTCACTGACAGTGATTCCGGGCT
>CAZXOR010000193.1:0-2347 GCA_964642395.1 uncultured Methanomassiliicoccales archaeon
TCAATTCAACTCAATTCCTGGTTATTCAAGTTTCAATCCTGAATCATATAAAGGGTCACAAAATCCACCTTTTGACAGCAAGGTTTATGAACGGGATGCCGCTACGCATGCCTACACACTGCCGCCGTGGCTAAGGGGTATAGCGACGCCTTGGTAAGGCGTAGATCGTGGGTTCAATTCCCATCGGCGGCTCCATCTTTTATTATCGATTCATTGGCATCCTCGTCGCCGTCCATGTTTATCGGCAGTCAACGGTACATCCAAAAAAGAGGGAAAGAGGTTTCCAGGAGGTCTGTGCACCTCAGACCATTTTATAGAATATGAACCCGGACCAGATCTTCGGGAAGAAGTACGTGGTCTTCTTAGGCATGCGTTTCCCGGCCATGGACAGGTTCCATATCCTTTGAAGGCTGGGGTCGTTGAGGAGGATCGCCAGGTCGTATTCCTTGTTGTCCATCTTCGCCAGCACCGAGTCCAACTCGATGTCATATGCCACCTCTACCTTGCCCTCGTGGACTTGTACACACCCTTGAAAATTAGCTCCTGGGCGACGTATGTGTCCAGGGTCCACATCGGGTCATCTTCTCCGTTGTAGTCAGCCAGGTAGCAAGGCCCAGACTTAAAGACGAGGCCCATCATATGGTCCTTCAGGCCTGCAATCATTCCATTGCGGTCGGTCTCGGTGAGCGTCAAGGCTTTGGAGATGCTCCTGACCGCTTCTTCTCGGAGATGTCTCTGGTGGCCACCAGCCTGTGGTGGGCTACACAACCAGCCCATTGTCGTCTGCAGCGATCAAGGTCGCCAGCACGAACTGCTTCTCCTCGTCCCCGGGGTTCTCACTAGCGTAGTTGAGGGCGGTTTCGTACCTGTGGTGTCCGTCGACAATAAGCATCCTCTGATTCGTCAGCTCCTCGGTAATCCTGGACGTGACGTCCGAGTCAGAGAGCCTGTAGTATCTGTGCTCCACGCCGTCGTGGTCCACATACCAGTATACCAGGGACTCGCCGTTTCTGACGTCTTTGGTAAGCTCAGGCATCAGGCCTTGGGAGATGCCGAAGATCGACTCCAGGTGGGCCTCTATGTCCCTGAAGAGGTTGAGGCAGTCCGTTTTAACCTTGGAGAATGTCTCCTCGTGGGGGATGACGTTCCCCTCCGAGTAGTCCTCAGTCCTCGGTATCCCGATGATACTCATCCTGACACGCCGCGTCCAAAAGTCGTCGAAGACTTGCTCGTAGATATAAAATGAGTCTTGGTCCTGCTTCAAGCTGTTATCGGAGATCTACTGTTCTAGCTCACCTGGAGGTGCAATACCTCCTATCAAGATCCTGACTGAGGGTGAGCTTGGTGACGTTATAGGGCTGGGAGCGGATGCTCCAGCTATTCTGGCCCAATGACGTCATAGGGCGGTGAAATGTGGTCACCGATGTGCTTGCCGGCTTTGATGTTGGACCTGAGTCCAGGGAATGGCAGAAATATGACTATGGGTTGTTGATCTCGTCGGAAGGATTGTTTGCATCTTATAGTAAGTCGTGTCGGCCGCTCAGGGCGAGTAACACCCGACCAGTTTGGCATGTGCCAACACGTGTCCCTGCATGGCGAAGTACAGTTCGTTGAGCCTGAAGCCCCTCTTCAGCTCCAGGACGGTGTCCAGGGCGAAGACCTTCAGGGTGTATCTGTGCTTCTTGTCTGGGGGTGCCGGCCCGCCGTACCCAATGGCCTGCTCTATACTATTCTCGCCGGCAACGCTGTGCCAACTGTTGCAGCCTTCGATAAAATTCGGGGAGCTGTGGGACTCGCCCTCCGCCACGGACGTCCTCCTTAGATTACAGATCGTCCAGTGAAGCCAGTTGAATCCGCACACGGGGACGGCGTCGTAGTCATCCATGATTACGGCGAAGCTCTGCGTGCCCTCCGGGGCGTCCTCGATGTCAAATGGGATTGAGAATCCGGGCATGCCGTTGACGAACACGTCGCCCTTAGACCCGTATTTGTCATGGATGACCCCGTCTGTGATAGCCTTACTGGTTACCTTCATGATGAATCCTCTCCTTTCGGAGTACGGACAGTATATACCGATAACCGTAGATAATAAGATTCTCGGGACGGTCGAGGCGTGGAGGTTCTATATGTTTTAGGGTTGAAAAAGCGAGTGCAGGAACTTAGGGTCTAATGAAAAATAATATGTGAAATAATGCATTTATAGTCCCCATGACAACAATCCAAAGGAGCGGCGTTGGATGAGTCCGACAACCTGAATTTATCACTTGCAGTCAATAACGTGCACACACGCGAGAGGGTGCGCACGTACGTGCGTGAGTCGCTGACTGCCCCGATCATCTTCTAGCAG
>CAZXOR010000194.1:0-2340 GCA_964642395.1 uncultured Methanomassiliicoccales archaeon
GTCTGTCTGGCGTTTCTCTTCTCCATTTAAATCACTTTTCTCTTAGCTGACGAGCTTCACGTACGCGGTGCCTTTGGTCTTTTGTTTGAGCTTGTCCGTGATCTCGGTGATAAGTCCTGCCGGGATCTCCATCAGCCCTATCCAGGATCCGTCCTGGGTCCACTCCTCCCTCTCCACCAGACCATAGTGGATAATGTCGTCATAACAACGTCCGTAGTCGAAGCCGTTGAGCTTGATCGCAATGCGGCTCTTTTCGAACTTGATCGGAATAAGGGGGCGGAGGAGCTTCATGGCCTCGTCTATCTCCTTCTCCAGGGGCTTGAACGGGTTCACGTGGAACCTGGCCTCCTCCAGGGCCATCTGTATTCTGAGCGGAGGGTGCGGTGTGTGGGTCTGTGGATTGATAGTGTTGGCCGCGATGTATGTGACTACCTGTTGCCTCTTGGTCTCGAGCATCTCCTTACGCTGCTCAGCAGTGATCTGTATCTCGCCCTTCTCGACGATCCTTCTGGCGATCTCGGCGATATCGTCCGTGCCGAACGCCTCCCTGATCTCATCCTCGGGGGGCCTCGTGCCCTTGCCAGCGTTCTTGAAGACGTCTTCCACCGCCATGTAGTCGACGATGTCGAATTTCTTACCCTGCTTCACGAGGTTGAACACCTTGGGGTCTAGCAAGATCTCGAATGTTTTCCCGTGGGTCTCCAGTTTAGCGACTATTGCATCATCGAGGTCCACCATAGGCCCCGCCTCACATCTTGTCGATGAGCGAAGAGATTTCCTCCTCGGAGAGCCTCCTGAACCTCCTTCCGACCTCGGCCACGCCGATCTCGACGGACTCCGTCTTGGGTTTATCCTCTATGGCTGCCTCCAGGGCCCTGAGTCCCAGAGCCATCGTATCCTCAAAGGCCATGTCGTCCTGGTATTTCTTTTCGAACATCTCCATGACAGCGGGGCGGCCGCTGCCGATACCGGTAGCCTTATAAGCAACAAGCGCGCCGGAAGGGTCGGTCTCGAAGAGGTGGGCGCCGAGGTCGTCGGTGCCAGCCACCAAAAGCGCGGTACCGAACGGGCGGACTCCGCCATACTGGGTGAAATTCTGCTTGTAGTCACAGATCTTCTTGACAAGCATCTCTACGGCGATGTTCTCGCCATAGTTGACCCTGTGGACCTGGGCATTCTTCCTAGCCTCATCGACCAGGATCCTCGCGTCGGCCACAAGTCCGGATGTCGCGCAGCCGATGTAGTCGTCGATCTCGTGGATCTTCTCCGTCGACCTGGGCTCCAGCAGCTTGCTGGACGACCTCCTGTCGACGATCAGGGCCACCCCGTCCTTGTACTTCAGCCCGATGGTCATGGAGCCTTTCTTTACGGCCTCGCGGGCGTACTCAACTTGGAACAATCTTCCGTCAGGGGAGAAAACTGTGCTGCCCCTGTCATAAGCCATCTGTCCGGGTTGCATAATGCCTGCTCCTTACACTTACCGCGACTGTGATAATAGGCGAGGTATAAAGAGATTGGGAATAACCGACGACCAGGCATCTAAAGCTCGCTTTTTCCGCCTGTTCTGGACTCTTAGGAAGGAGTGTTTGTCCCGCAGCGCCCTCAGGGTCCCGGACATCAGGACCGGGGCGCATCCCTCGAGACCTGAGGTCATCGCTTCGATCGCGGCCGTTTTGTCCGCTGGAGAGCACCTCACGACAGCCTCACCCCCGGAGCAGGTGATTACCTTGGCGCTGGGTACGCCCGACAACACCTCGAAGACGTCGTCGTGGTGGATATCTTCGGGGATTGTGAAGTAAATGTAGCGCCTCCTGCCGCGTTCAGACTTGACTACCATACCACCTCGAATCGACCCATTGCTATAACCATTTCGCCGGCGCCCCACCAGATGTTTATGTGTTCCTTAAAAAATCTCACCCACTCGATTTTTGGGTATCTGTTCGGATACTCGGGGATGTCGTGGAGATAAACGGAACTTGAATCCGAAAATCGGAGCGGCCCCACAGATTTTTCGATGGAAGGTCACGCATCCAATCTCTTGAAATAGCCAGCATTTCAAATCCGCTTCGATGTTGGATAGACAGTATAAAATTGTTCGCATTCTTCTAGAAACCCTGAAAATCCTTCGTAACATTACGAAAGCATTTTCCAAATTTCAACAAATTTGCCTGTTGCATTACACAATAAGGTAATACTTTTTCCAAGAAGATATTAAATTGCTGGCTATCTGCGATTTAGTCTACACTAAAAGTTTTAAGTGGTTCAAAACGTTCCCGATCCAAAACGTGGTTAATACAGTGACTGGAAATATTTAAATGTTACTTGGTAGGCATTAATATA
>CAZXOR010000195.1:0-2337 GCA_964642395.1 uncultured Methanomassiliicoccales archaeon
TGCAGGCTCCCCGGCAAGCAGCAGGTGGAGCTGGAGGAGGACGGCATCATCCCCGAGTACACCGTGTGCGGGCACAACTCCGCAACCCTGAGGGAATCTCTTCTGGATAAGATCTTCGCACTAGCTGAGAAGTACGTCGCGGCTACTAAGAAGTTTTACGACCCGGGGATCATCGGGCCTTTTTGCTTGCAGACCTGCGTCGACAAAGACCTTAATTTCTACATCTACGACGTCGCACCCAGAATCGGTGGCGGCACCAACGTCCACATGTCCGTCGGCCACCCATACGGGAACACCCTCTGGAGAAGGGATATGTCCTCCGGTAGAAGGCTCTCCATGGAGGTCCGCAGGGCCATTGAGCAGGAGCGCATCGAGGAGATCATCACCTGAGGTAAACACATGAATTCCAAACACACAATGGCGGCCTTTGCGGTGGTGCTGCTCGCGCTTTGCATGATCCCGGCCGTAGATGCCTATTCCGAAATCAGAGACAACCCGACTGGAATCCTGCAATTCGACAACATGAACGGGGGCGACATCAGCTTCACAGTGTGGAGCGAGGGCAGCAATTCGATATATACCATGGAAGTCACCGTCTCCAACGACGACACCGTCCTGACCACTGAGAAATTCAACATTCGACCAGGCAACAATGACATCTCCATACACGTCAACGGTCTGGACACGGGATCATACACCCTGATTATGACCCTATCCAATATCCCCAGCGACTTCGAGGAGCCCACGTCATTTACCGTCAGAGTACAGGTGGAGACAAATATCCTGTCCAACTGGGCGACCTACACAGTCATCGCCGTCGTGGTTATCGCCGTCGTGGTCTTCGTATACTTAAAGATCCGTGACACCCCCAAGCAGAAGCCCGAGATGACATTCGAGGAGCTTGAGGCCTAGAGGAAGGCGGAAATGGCCCAGAAGGCCGAGAGGAAATAGAAGAAAAGCTTCATGTCCTCGACCACCGATAAGAAGAAATATCTCAGCAAAGGCAAGGATAAGACCCAGGCCCCTAAAGAGAAAAAGGCCAAGAAAAGTAAGCAATCCTCCATAACCTTCGATAAGCTCGAAGCACAGAGGCAGGCCGAGAAAAAAGCTGAAAAAAAGTCCACCGATCTCACCGAGAGAGAGAGATATCTCGATGAGAAAAGGAAGAAAGAGCAGATGTGATCCGGCCCATCAAACAGACAGGAGCGATCCCGTCACCTTCCCAATTTTTCACCATCGTCCCCTTTTGCGGCGATGCTTTGACAATAACGAATTAGGTTGGGAGAGGATTACATCCAGTTTCCTGGACGGAAACGATTTTCAGAATTTGAGATTAGGATCGTTTAGGTCCATCAGCGCAACCTCGCGCCTGTCCATGAAGAAGCCGAACTTCTTAAACATCAGGATGGACGGGGCGTTGTTGGACTGGATCATAGCGTGGGCGACGCTCGCCCCCTGCTCCTTCCCGAGCCTGACACACTTCCTCAGGAGCTGGTAGCCGATCATGTTCCTGCGAAGGTAGGGGTGAACCCCCATGTTCTCGATCCACAGGAGGTTGTCCTCGTCGGCGATGTGATGGAGCATCTGGGCGAAGATAAAGCCCACGATCTCTCCGTTATCCTCGGCGACGAGACTGAGGCCGCTGTCCAGGTAGGCCTTGAAGTGCCTCCTGCTGCTGGCGCCCAGGTTGTCCTTCCACTCCTGGGGCAGGTCCTCCCACCTGTTCTCCAGAGTCTCAGCGAAGTACTCCCTTATGCAGGAGATCTCCAGCTCACGGACCTTCTCAACGTCCCTGAACTTCAGCGGGCGTATCTCCATGCTTACATCTCCTCGGGCGCGCCCATGCCCAGACAATCCAATACATCAGCTAGAATGTCCCTGGTGCACTCCACCAGCGTGAGTCTGGCGTCCCTACGGGGGCCGGCGTCTAGAACAGACACGACGGCGTAGAACTTATTGAAAGCAACCGCAAGCTCGTGGCCGTAGGCCGGGAGAATGTGGACCCTCTTGTCGTTGCCGGCCTCTTTCAGCACCTCACCGTAGCGGGCCAGCTTCTTGACCAAGTTGACCTCCATGGGGTCTGTAAGCTTGAACGGGTCCGTGTCCCTAGTGAACCCCCCGGCCTTCCTGAGCATGCTGCATGCCCTGGCGTGGACGTACTGTAGGTACGGCCCAGAGTTCCCATCAAAGTTGAGGGCTTCACTCCATCTGAAGACGAGCTGCTTATCGGGCTGGACCCTGACGATGTTGTACCTGATGGCGCCGACGCCAACGATACGGGCGATTTCCCTCATCCTCTCCTCGGTCATCTCGGCACCCCTGATCTCCATCCTAGAC
>CAZXOR010000196.1:0-2309 GCA_964642395.1 uncultured Methanomassiliicoccales archaeon
AGATGATCAGGGCCGTCAAGGAGGCAATATCCATCCCCCTCATAGTGGGCGGGGGCATCAGGACCCCCTAGACTGCGGAGGCCGCCAGGAAGGCGGGCGCGGACATGATCGTCACCGGCACGTTCATCGAGCAGTGCAACGACGTCGGCAAGTTGAAAGCTGTCGTCAGGGCCTCCAAGGGGATCTGACATGAGCTACGACGAGAAACCTTCCTACAACACTCCCCTCTCCCCCAGCGCGCCAATGTGGCTGACCCCTGAAGAGAGGGCGGCTGGGATCCACAAGGACTTGAAGATCGCCGCCAGAAGGTTCCTATGCCCCAACTGTGGCAAAGAGTTTAGCCTATTCCAGTCCAGAGCCGTAGCATGCAAGGCCTGCCCCCAGGCCAACCAGAACTGCCCCTACGTGAGGTGCCCCTACTGCGACTGCGAGTATCCTATCTAGGGATTCATCGTCCCGAAGGATAACAAGGCGGACCAGGTTCACATGTCTGCTTACGCGGACAAGGTCTTCAACAAGTGGCAGGACTCCTACGGCAACAACAGGAGATGACAGCGGGCCCCAACCTCGTCTTGCTTTTCTCACTCGTCCTTCCTTATGCAGAGCATTTGGGGGTGTCTGTTAGGACGGCCGCCAGGTCTATCGGCCTTGGACAGACCCTGTACATCGATCCCCCGTTTTCAGGATCGTAAGCCATTACTGCTTCAACTGCTTCCCTGCACACTTCCGCCATTATCCTGGAGCCGTTCATGAGGTCCTTCGCAACGACGACAGCGTCCATGACGGCTCTCGTCTGGGCCGTGTCGAACAGACCCGCTACGGGGACATTTAACTTGTGCTTTTCTATCTCCACCACCCTAACGTCCTGGAATGTCACGCTGACCTCCTTGCTGCCCTTCTCATAGACGATGTTCTTGGACACGGGTACCTGGTGCCCGGCATGATGTATGTGCGGTGGGACTCCCTGCGAGTGGCCTCAGCAGACCTCGTCTTGTAGCTATCCATGAGGATTATGTGGTCGGTCAGGAAGCTGCGTTTGATAATACAAGGGTTGAGGCACTCCTCGTCCATGACCAGGAGCCTGCAGTCCATCTCGACAGCCTTGGAGATCGCCACGGCCCTGACATAGGGGATGGAGCGAAATCCGTCCGGATGGAATTGGAGCCTGGGGGGGGGCGCAGAGCGCTCGACGGATTCTTCGACAAACGTGGGGACGACCTGCAAATCATGTTCCTGTGCCTGGCGGTCGTCGTGATATTTGCCTTCGAGGGCAGGGCTCTCCTGGACAATCTGTCGCTGCTATTCACGGTGTTCATCCCGCTCATCATCATCTTCCTGTTCTTGCTGGCCGTCTCCCAGGCAGTGGGCAGGATGCTGAAGTTCCCATACGGGGACTGCACTGCCCTGACATTCACGTCCCTGGTCAGGAACTCTCCGTTGGCACTGGCCATCGCCATCGCAGCCTTCCCGTTCAGCCCCTGATGACCTTCACCCTAGTAATAGGGTCCCTGATCAGCTCCCCATCCTGAAACTGATGTCGCATCTGCTCCTGAGAACGACCATGATACAGAGGCTGCCCGGCGGTGGATCCAAGCCGGAGCGCAAAAGTTATACGTCTTCTATGCCTATTTCACTGATTCTGTACTGGACCTTCTTGCCTTCTGGCAGGCTCCTGTGCTTCATGATAATCGCCTCGCGCCTGCCGTCGAACCTCTTGTCCAGGTGGATGATAGTCTTGGCGTTGTGGTGAAGGGCGTGCCCTCCGAGGAACTCCACCACGCCAGTGCCCAGGTTTGTGTAGACCTGCGACGTCACTAGTATCGTTATCTCGTACTTGCGAGCGGTGTTCAGGAGCACCTCGGTCTGCCTGATGAACTCGTTCCTCGTGCTCGAATCGTCATGGTTCAGGCGGTAGAACATCGTGAGAGAGTCTATGACGACTAGGGAAATGGACCCGGCGGCGGCCAACTTTTCGATCTTATCTATACGGTCAGACTGCTCTTCAAAGCTATGGACCTGAAACACCAGGAGGTTCTTGATGCACTCCTCCTAGCCCGTGAAGACCTGCCCGAGTCTGTCCGACGACAGCCCCTCGGTATCTATGTAGGCCACTCTCTGCCCCCGGGTGGCGATATTGCGAGCGATCTGCAGGCAGACGTTAGTCTTGCCTGCTCCTGCCTTGCCGTAGAACAGCGTAACGCTTCCTTTCTCAATTCCACCGCCCAGAAGACGGTCGAACTGAGGGCATCCAAGGGGTATCCTTTCCACATCCAGTCAAGGGAGCAGTGCGATAAATCGATTTTGACTCC
>CAZXOR010000197.1:0-2261 GCA_964642395.1 uncultured Methanomassiliicoccales archaeon
TCTTCAAGGATCTGTGGAACGAGAACAGCATCATGCAGTGCGTCCAGTCCGCTTCCGCTGTGACCATCATTGCCGACACGCTCCTCAAAGAGAGGATCATCGACACCGTCGGCAGGTTCAACCTGATCAAGGTGCGGGAAAACCTGGTGGAGATCGCCGTCAAGTCCCCGGAGAAGATTGTAGACACCAGCGGAGTCATCGCCTACCTGATCACCAATCTCTCGGACGCTGGCATCAACATCGAGGAGACCGTCAGCTGCCACACTGACACCATCTTCATCGTCGGGGAATCCGACATGATAAACGCGTACTCGGTCCTCACCAAGTGCATCCAGTCCGCAGAGAAGACCCTCAGGGCGGAGTAAGGGCGAGCTTCTCCCCGAGGATGCCTATCGTCACCCTGACGGCCTCTTCCGACAGCAGATTCTTCGAGTCTGAACTGTGGGTGAGGGCACCTACCGGTAATGTTCGTCATTCCTGAACGTGCCCATCTCCAATGCCCTGGCGCAGACCGCTTCCACACGTCCCCTCAATTCCCTGGGCACCTTCACCCTGTACAGGCGGACTTCCAGGAACTTTCGGGTGGTCCCCAGCTCGAAGGTGCGTCCGGTACGAAGATGAGCGATGCACGACCTCCATATGTGCCTTATCTCGCCCATGCTAAGGTTCTCGGACATATCTGCATTCTGCCACGGATACTTGTACCATTCCATATTGAATCCCAAAGGCTTGAAGAGGAAGTTGAGTCTGGAGGCATTCACGGGATCATCGCCGTAGCTCCAGTCGAATGGGCGGATCGAGAAGACGTTGTCCTCATAGCCCTCGAAGTAGTTGCGCAGGATTTCTTCTTTGTTGTTTCAGTGGTAGTCTGACTAGGTCATGTTGGTTATGAGGCGCCATTCGATTCTCTCCTGGAGATTCATGCGGACGGGGGCACTATATAAACACTGGGGACGCACAGCCGTCCATACTCGTTCATGGAGACCTTGGAATATTCGATGTACGCTCTCGTTTCCTCCTCCGTGATCGATTCCCTGATTCGATTGGTGGCGACAGGAGCGTCGACCATCAACGACACCAGCAGCAAGGCGTCGTCACAACCAACCTCCAAGACGTCGAGTGTGCACTCCAGAGTCCTGACCTCGTCGATTGAGGTGCAGATCCCTATGTACAGACGCAGCGAGGACCATCTCCGGGTCAACCCTCCTAGCCTCTTCCAGGATGACAACTCTGTCCGCGTTCAGTCTGTTGGCGAACAGATCGTCGTAATCGGTCGCCACGATGTCTTTGGCCTCCTGCGATTTATATGCGTCGTCGTTAGCCACCAGCTCTCGGACCCACCCCGGTACGTCCTCCATCCTGCACGTCAGGGAGTAGCGGACGTGTAGTCCTCTTCTGAGGCCAACTTCAGCAGTCCTCCGATGGTCCTCTCCTTGTCGAGACTAAACAGGATGTCCAGCGGGATCCTCCGTATAGAAGTATACGGTGCTGAAGCCCTTTCACCCTATAATTGTGGAGAATGTACTTAGTTTCGGAGATGTGCGTGACACGGTCCGGGGGAAACTATCCTTCTTGGTGAAGTCTGAGATGAAGCCATTGCTGACTTCCTTCCCCTCCAGGTACACATCCTCCAGCATCCCTCGTAGTCGCCTTGGATGTAGCGAAGGCAGGAGTACTTGTAGAGGTCATCCTCGTTCCAGACGTACAGGGTCCTGGCTCAATAGCATTTTGATAGGAATGTTGAGACCTCGAGTTTGCCGTTGTCGGCGTACTTCTTAAAATCTACAAATAGCCTCTTAGTCGACCTTCTCCTGATGGCGTCCTCGTTGTTCCATTTATTCGCCATGGTCCTAAGACTGCGGTCTATTTATTTCAATGGTACACGGGCGCGCTCATAGTCTATATAGCCGACATGTCATCGGACGTCCGAAAATTAACGGCTTTTAGATATCCACCAGTCATTAATTCTGAATTTATCACTTGTGTTCAATAGCGTGCACTCGCACATGCAAAGGGGTACACACGTGCGTGAAACTTTAACCGTCCCAATTATCTTCTGGTGGATGCCTGCCCATGCGGCAAAGTATGCTTTCGTCATGGAGTCGAGATATCATCGTTCTCGAAACGAGAAGTCATAAAAGGTGGCCTCTTGTTTGTATTGTGCCAACAAACCGTCTGAAGAGACTGGGTCGTCACCTCGTGATAAATAATGGTAACCCTCGGACGACGATAAGAGCATATTAGGAGAAGACGCAAGGGTA
>CAZXOR010000198.1:0-2259 GCA_964642395.1 uncultured Methanomassiliicoccales archaeon
CTGCGATTTCATGCTTCGCCGCGATGAGCATCGTGGGGATTATGCTCGTGAAATCAGATATCCGGGTAGTGCTCCCGTATCCCAGTTTCTCGTAATATAGGCAAAGGAATGCTCTGCGTTGATGTTCGTTCGACAACGGCATCATCTTACCAATCATAATCTTGTCAGACTCGTCCAATTTCGCTTTACTGTGGGTTATTGTCATAGGGCGTATGTATTATTTTAGATACTATTTTTTATCATACACTTAGCAATCCGCTGAGAAGAATGCCTTCACAACCAACGGGATATCCCTGCAGAGCATCGCATCGATGTCTCTAAGGGTGGCCGCCCTGCGGTCCAGGATCACCGCTACGTCCTTGTCAGTCTCTGATCTGATTAGGCACCCGTGGACTGCCTTATTTTCTTGGTGGCCGGTATTATCGACACATAAAGCCTCCCGTCACCGAACTTGGCGTCGTAGTAGCAAATCATCGCCCTTATCTTGACGGTGGGCTTTGGGTACAGGATCCCGATCAGGATTGCCAGTTTTAGACTCTTGTTCGGGAAGTCCAGTCCCTCGCTGATTCTCCCGCCTGTGATGCAGAACAGCACGCTGCCCTCCGATGTCTTGAAACTGTCGAACATCTCCATCAGTTCCTCCTGGGGCTTGTCCCTGCACTCGTAGTAAACGTCCATGCCCAGATCAGTCGCAACATCGTCGGCCAACATACTGTTCATGAACTGGTAAGAGGGGAAGAACACGGCGGTGTTCACCCTAACTGCGTTGACGGTACCGCTCAGGATCTTTCTGAGTCTGACGTAGTTGGAGTCTATGCTCCTGTCCTCGTACCTCATGGACATTTCGTCGGGGTACATGGTTAGGAGGTTCTCCCTTGGAAATACGGCCCCGAGTCTGTGTGGGACAGCTCCGTCCAGGCCTATGTTCTTGATGTACACATCGATGGGCTCCAACGTCCCGGACATGTGGACCGACGCGTAGCACTCGTTCAGTGGGTCCGATGCTCCGGACAGGTCCATGCAGTAGGACTGGAAGCACGGGGTTTCCCCGCCCACGATTAGCCTGACGTGGTAATCCTCTGCTTCGGTCATCCAGGCACGGATGAACCTGCCCATGACACCAATGTAGGACCTGGGGAGCTTCCTCTTTTGTTTTTGCGTTCGACGATGATATCTCCGATGTCCTACAGGACCTGTGTGATACGCAGAATGCTGACGAACGTGATCTCCAGGCTGCTCATGAGCTCATCCTCCAAGAAGTAGGGCAGGAGGATTCCATCGTCCTCAATGAGTTACTCCTTCACGACGTGGCCCATGATCTTCCTGACGACCACTACGATGTCCGTGACCATTAGACCATCGTAGACTTCGCTATCCCTGTTGTTCCTGGCCTCCTTCTCGGTGAGGTTCAGGGCCGCGTGGCTGTACTTAAACGTTTGCACGTCGTGGAGATAATCCGGGAGGTTGTGCGTCTCGTCCACCACGATTATCGTCTTATGTAGCGACGTGCCGATCCAATCTATGAGCTTGGCCAGGATCTGGGGCATGAACACGAACGGGTAGGATGCGACGATCACGTCGGCGTGCGGCAGTACGTACTTGAGCATTTTATATGGGAAGAGCTCGACGTCTTCGCATATGCGCACGAATTCCTCTGGCTGGGGGTTCTCGTCTTGTATCCTTTGGATTTACGAATCGATGTTGACGTGTTCAATGTTTGTGTAGAACCTACATTTGCACTCGCCGGTGTCCCTACGCTTGTACTCAGAGCAGAATTTGGATATTTCCTCCGAGGTCCCCGATGCCAGGTCCAGGTCGTTCCTCATCATCGGACAGGACACAGCGGTGCGTCTTTGGAGGCCCATCACAGGACGTAGTGGTCGATGGCCGCCGCCTCACGTATGACCTGCTTCCGCTGGGATTTGGTGCGGGTCAAGTAGATGACCTTCAGTCCCCTGGAAAGCGCTGTTGGAAGGGTGGCGGACACGGTCTTCCCCGTGCCTGTCCCTGCCTCCACCACTAGATACATGCCGTTCTTCATAGCTCTGGATATGAAACAGACCAACCCCTCCTCCTGTTCGGGACGGTATTTGTAGGGGAAGAGATCCGTGCGATCGTAAGGGATTTCGCTCGGAGGAGCCGCCGCGTTGCCAGATGTCGTCCGGTAGGTTCGCATAGACGGATTCCTTCTGATGGGTTTCCCTGGAGTCTGGGAAGGGCCTGACCATCATGGTCTCGATCTTGTCCCTCTTGAACAGC
>CAZXOR010000199.1:0-2235 GCA_964642395.1 uncultured Methanomassiliicoccales archaeon
CAGCCTGGAGCTGGATAACACTAGGGTCCAGAGGGATTTCAGCGTGATCGGAAACGAGTTTATCAACACCATCGCAACCATGGTCTTCAGAAGTATCCTCAACCTGTTCGTCAACACCAGAGTGCTGAACAGTATGGCTTACGGGAACGCTATGAAGGACCTGTTTGAGACCTAAAGAAAGGTCGACGCCCCGGAGGAGGCGTCGACCGATGACGGACACTGGACTCACAGGTTGAAGAAGGATATGGAGCTAATGAAGAGATTGGGTCTGTCCAAGCAGAAGCCTGAATCGCTCCTGAAGAAAAGGGGGAAGCCAAAAAAAATGCCCGAGGAGCCAGAGGTCAAAATGCCCCGTGGACGTCCGAAGAAGGCGCCTCAAGATGAGGGTTTAGTACAGTATCAATGGAAACTTTCATCTAATCGGTATTTGAACGAATAACATAGTTGGATTGTTATCCATCATTATACAAACTTATTACCAAAGCAATAGAAAGTCATTATTTAAATAAAATAGGATTTTTCCGATAGTTAATAACTAAATATTATGTTCTTCGAAATTCGAATCGGTAATAATCTATAACCCCGATTGCTTATCGAAACAGCCCATATATAACTTGTCCAAATTGCATCCAACCTTCGAAAATTTCACACGGGCCCACACGACGCATGCTTTCTAGAACATTCAATATAGGGAACCACGGTTGCCCCGCCATAGAAGGTATCACCCATGAGCAAGATCAGTGTAGCCGTACTCGGAGCCACCGGAATGATCGGCCAGAGATTTATCCAGATGCTGGAGGACCACCCGTACTTCGAGATCGAGGGACTTTATGCGTCCGAGAGATCGCAGGGTAAGAGGTTCGGTGACGTCTTGAAGGTCAAGGACCATATGTATCTAGACGAGACCATGGAGAGGAGAATTGAGACCATGGACGTCTCGAAGATCGCCAAGAATTGCAGGATAGCGTTCAGCAGCATTCCCTCGAACCTGGCCGGACCCACAGAGTCCTGGTTGGCCGAGGCCGGGGTTGCCGTGTTCACTAACGCTGGCAGCCACAGGATGGACCCCCACGTGCCCATCCTCATCCCTGAGGTCAATCCTGCCCAGTTCGAAGCCGTCAAGGATCAGCCCACTTACAACAACACCGGTGGCTACATCGTCACCAACGCCAACTGCTCCTCCACCGGCATCGCTGCTCCGTTGAAAGCGATCGATGACGCCTTCGGGCTCAAGCAGGTCTTCGTCTCCACCTACCAGGCCCTGTCTGGCGCCGGGTACCCTGGAGTCCCGTCTCTGGACGCTGTTGGGAACGTCGTTCCGTTCATCAGCCACGAGGAGGAGAAGATGGAGTCCGAACTGACCAAGATGATGGGAACCTACGAGCGGGGCGAGTTCGTGTACGCCCCGTTCAAGGTGATGGCCAACTGCGTCAGGGTCCCCGTGGTCGACGGTCATTTGGAATCCCTGGTCCTCGACACGGAACAGCAACCCTCCTTGGAGGAGCTGGATAGGTGCCTCTCCGAGTTCCGCGGCGAGCCCCAGACCCTGAACCTGCCATCCGCCCCCATACAGCCGATCATCGTTAGACACGAAGAGAATAGGCCTCAGCCCGTCTTCGACGCCATGGTCGGGACCCCGGAGCGCGCCAGGGGGATGGTTGTCACCGTGGGAAGGCTCAGACAGAGCAACGGTTACTATAAGGCGTTCGCCATGTCCCACAACACCCTCCGTGGAGGAGCCGGCGGATCCGTCCTCAATGCAGAGCTGGCCAGGGTCAAGGGCATCTTGTGAAACCACATCTTCGATGAGGGGCATCCTCCACAGATCTATATGATTTAGGGTTAAAAAGATGAGTTCGAACTTAAACCAAACCATGAAAACCAGAATTGTTGTAGGAAGGTGGCGCTTGGCTGAGGGATACTCCGCATCCCTCAGCCAAGCGCCTGTTTGACGATTGGAACAGCCATTACTTCAGTCAAAGGAGATTTTAAACCCGCAGTTGTAGAGGTAGATAATGGTAATGAAGTAATCGATGTTCCTGAACCCCTTGGCTATCCTGCGGGTTGTCTGTATGTTGTTGACAGCTTCGGCGAAGCCGTTGTTGATCTTCTTGTCGTACCATGGAAGGTCTTCTCTCGACGTGAGTATATGCTTTCGAACGCGGTCCTCATGGTCTAGGTACCTAGCGCCTGGACATCGTGGTACCAGAGGACCTCCGATGCCGACTCCTTGTC
>CAZXOR010000200.1:0-2221 GCA_964642395.1 uncultured Methanomassiliicoccales archaeon
CCGGTACTGGATCGATTTTTTAATTGACATTTTGCCTAAAAAGTTATGTAGCTGACTATACCTACTCATGAGCCTGTATATGCATATGCAGGCGGTATTGGACAACGCGGGAGTAAAGGATGTGACTGTGACGGAGGCGCTGAGGATCACATCCGTATGCAAGCTGATTTGTCTGGCACAGGCAGGTTCAAAAAATCTCGCAACCGAATGGTCGAGAGGATGTTCAGGATCTTCGGAGTGAAGGATCCTGAGTAACCCTGATCTAGGCTTTACCGGCATTTTACCTCAATGCGAGCTTGATTAGATCCTTTATGACCTTTATGATGTCATCGGCCACCGATGCATCCGCGACACCTCCCTGAGCGAAATTGGGTTTGCCTCCTCCCCTCCCGCCGAACTGCTTCAACGCCTCGGGTAGCAGCTTTCTACAGTCCACCTTTGAGCTTCCAGAGGCCATGATGACGGAGAGCGTGTCTGTGACCCCAACGATAAGGGCGACACCGCCCTTGGACTTCACCTTTTCGGCAACATCGGTGAGAGTGGCCCTATCAGTCCCTGGGAGTATTGCGTAGTGCACCGCGATCCCGTTCACGTTCTCGGACAACATCGTCGCCGCCAGTTCTCTCGTGGCCTTCTTCAGGAGCCTAGCGTCCAGGTCCAGCTCGTGCCTCATGTTGGCAACCGCTCTGACCAAATCCTCAGTATTGCACCCGATGTCGTCCACGATGGCCAGTGCTGTGCTGGCCAGGTCGGCTGCAGCGTCCTTGGCAACTTGTCCGACCTTGAAGTGGATGGCGACCCCGTCCTTTCCGGCGGATACCTTTCTGTCGATGACTAACATCTCCAACTCGGACGTCTCCATCACGTGAATGCCGTCGCATGCGGACAAGTCGATGTCGCCGATGGCGACTACGGAGATCTCCTCTCCCTCGGGTATTCTGACCAGCTTGATCCTGACGTTCTCCAGCTCCGGGTCATCCCTGTCCATGACGCTCTTGGTTACGGCTAAGTTGTCCACAATCGCCTTGTTTGCGAACCTCTGGGCCTCTCTGATCTGGTCCCAAGTCAGGTCGTGGCTGACGATGACGTACTTGCTCTCCGGCGAGATCATGATTTTCGTGATGGTTAGGTCGGGGCACTGTCTCTTTAGAGAACAGAACAGGAGGTGCTCCCCCGTGTGGCCCTGCATTAGGTCATAGCGCCTATCCCAGTCTACACTGCACCAAACCCTCTCGCCTGGCTGCAGATTGTTGCCCGGCACGCGATGAACGATGTTTCCGGCCTTGTTGTAATAGGCCTCGGTCACAGGTATCCCGTGGATGACTCCGGTGTCACACACCTGGCCTCCTCCTCCGGGATAGAACGCTGTGCAGTCCAAGACGACCTCGTCCCCGTTCACAGAAACAACGTTGGCCTCAAACTCGAAGCCGTATCCGTCGTACCTGAATATCTCGTCAGTCATTTTTTATCGCCTGTTCGATGCCGAGTGCAGAGAACCTTAATATCTCTTTAGGAAGTTGGCGTGCAAGGGGTTCAAATGTCTCTTACTGACTTTGACGAGCTAGACAAACGTATAATCGAACTCATGTGCAGGTCCAGCCAAGGCTCCTACAGACATCTGGCAAAGCAGCTTGAGGTGCATCCCACCACCCTAATCCAGAGGGTCAAGAACCTGGAGGCTAAAGGCGTCATTCAGGGCTACCGCGCCAGCATCGACTACATGAAATTAGGTTTCGATTACATGGGCCTAGTCAGCATCTACGCGGACAACGTCATCACGGTCCAGGACGAGATCGCCAGAATTCCCCAGGTGATCTTAATCTTCGATGTCACCGGCGAGAGTGACTGCGTAGCATGGATTGCTTGTGTGGACAGGGATGAGTTCTCGGAAGTTGTCAAGAAGATCAACAAGATCCCCGACGTCCACAAGACCAACACCTCGGTCATCCTGAACATCAAGAAGGATCCGTTCACCTACATCCCGCCCATCCTGGGCGAGATGTGACCAGTCATCTAGCCGGCGGGACCTTGTGCCCGTTCGTTTTGCGATTAGCGACACTCATGGGCATCCTATTCTGTCATCATCGATGCAACCGATATCTTTCCAAACATATGCTCAAAAGGTCGGCGGGCCGGTTTGTCCTATTATGTGCCAGTCGCCAGCGTTGCGAATGTATCCTAAGTTTATTGATAATACCTACACACATACAAGGACGCGCGC
>CAZXOR010000201.1:0-2204 GCA_964642395.1 uncultured Methanomassiliicoccales archaeon
GCAGAAGCCTGAATCGCTTCCGAAGAAGATGGAGAGTTCGAAGAAAATGCCCGAGAAACCGGAGGTTAAAATACCCCTCGGACGTTCGAAGAAGGCACTTTAAGATGAGGGCTTAATAGTGTGACAATGGAAACTTTTGATAAGAGTATCAACAATAGCTTCGTCGAAGCTGTCAACAACATATAGACCACTCGCAGGATGGCCAAGGAGTTCAAGAACATTGACTAATTCATCGCCATAGTCTACCTCTGCAACGGCAGGCTGGAGATCTCCTTTGACTGAGGTAGTGGCTGTCCCAATTGTTAAACAGGTGTTTGGCTGAGAGGTACTCTGCATTCCGAAACCAAGCGCCGCCTTCCTACAACAATTCTGGTTTGCCTGGTTTGGTCTAAATTCCTGTACTCTCCTTTTCAACTTTAAATCATATAGAGCCAGGATGAACGATCCGTGAGTGGTAATGAGTTATCTACCACCAGATGCATCCTCCTTACATGGCGGAGGAGAAGAGTTTCGTTTTCCATGGCCTGGGTAGGCATGTCGAGCTGAGCATCAAAAAAATCAGAGACCTCGCGGATAGATGGGGGGGGGACTCCGTTGGTCTCTATGCTCTAGCCATGGCACCCCTCTTCGGATGGAACGTGGATCAGGACAGGATGTAGGATACGCCCTCCTAGAGAGGGCCTTGGCCGTCGACCAGACTGAGGCGATGCTGATGGTCAGGTTGTTCATGGAAGAGAAGCACGCGGGCATCGACAGCATCAGGGCGGCGGAGTATGCCGCTAGGGCGACCGTCGACTGGATTCCTGATACACAGCTCTATGCAAGGCTTGTCTACATGGACAGGTCTCCATGGAGCAAGATTATTCAGAAGCAGCCAGGTACTTTCGCCTGGTGGCGAACCAGGGTAATCGGGAGGCCAGGACCTCCCTAGCGTACCTCTTCCAGTAGGGGCTGTGCATTCCGAAGGACGAGGAGAAGGCCTACAGGCTGTACACCACGACCGCCAGAGCCGGCAGCATGAATGCCATGTTTCAGACCGTGATTTGCTGCGAGTTCAGCGTGGAGACGGAAGTTGACCTCCGGGAGGTAGAGGAGTGGTATTCCAAGAGCGCCATCGAGGGTGACATGTTCGCCACGGAGCGCCTGGGATACCTGTGCTTGGAGTCCGACCTACCCAGGAAGAAGAAGTTCTTCGAGTGGTTCTTGAAGACGGCGATGGAGGACGTGTTAACGGCCATGCACACGGTCTGATATTGCTACATGAGGGGCGTCAAGATCGACAGAGACGAAAACAAGGCGAGGAAGTGACTCAGGATGGTCTTCGATAACGGCATGGAGAAAGCCGTGAAGATGCTTGAGACATTTGGCTCGATTCTTGGATGAGACTGGCCACCTACTAAGATCCAGATTCAAGCGGCCGATGAGAGCAGATCAGAGAATCCTTTTACCATGCCGTCAATACACGGCCGATATTATGGCAAAGTCTGACAGTCTTCTCAAAGCCGCAAAGCAAGGGGATGCGGAGTCCCAGTACCAGCTGGGTCTAATCTACCTCTACGGGAACGACGAACTCAGGGACGCCAAGAAAGCCTTCGAGTGGATGGCCCGTGCGGCTGCCCAAAACGTTGTCCCCGCCATGAGGGAGTTGGGGATCATGTACATTTCCGGCGAGGGTACAGAACCATACATCGAACGCGGACTGCAACTGCTCAGCGACGCCGCCGATAACCTAGACCCTGGCGCGCTCTACCACCTGGGCCTGATGTACGAGAAAGGCTTGGGCGTCCCACTGGACCTCCAGAAGTGCGTCAGACTATTGGCCTATGCTGCGTTGATGGGGTATCCAGGAGCTGAAGTGGACGCCGAGAGGGTAGATGGCATTCTGACCGAGGAGAGGAACAGGAAACTCCGCGCCAGGCCGCTACTGAAGCTTCAGATCTCCGACGTGGACGTGGAGGCCGCATGCTGCAAGAGGATGTTAGACGAGCTCCTGACCCAGAACATCGTGTTTACGGAGACTATGCAGGGCCCTGCTCTCCTGGGGGAGGACAAGGATGGCATGGACGCGGTACTATATTCCTGTCCGTTCTGCGGCCAGAAGTTGCAGGTGATCCCCAGGGACACGAAATTCTAAAAATCTCAATCGAGCAGGAGACTGGCGGTTAATCCGCCAGTCGTTCTCTTACACCACCCACCGTATGGCT
>CAZXOR010000202.1:0-2156 GCA_964642395.1 uncultured Methanomassiliicoccales archaeon
CGTCCATCTACCGCGCCAAGAAGGTCGTGGTCGCCGGCGACCACAAGCAGCTGCGCCCGTCCTCGCTAGGGATGGGGAGAATTGACTACGAGAGCGACGAGAAAGACCTGGACGACATCGTCACCGCGGCGTTGGAGGAGGAGAGCCTGCTTGACCTCGCCAGGGCGAAGTATGACTCTATCCTGCTCAATTTCCACTACCGCTCCAAGTACGAGGAGCTCATCGCGTTTTCTAACTACGCGTTCTATGGTGGGAGGCTTTACGTGTCTCCTAATGTGATTGAGCCGGAGAGGCCTCCCATAGAGGTGTTCAGGGTCAACGGCCTGTGGGAAGACAAGTCCAACAAGGCCGAGGCCGAAAAGATCGTGGGCCTTCTGAAGGAATTCTTCAACCAGAGGAAGAACAACGAGACCGTCGGCATTATCACATTTAACGCCTCCCAGAGAGACCTAATCAATGATGTCCTAGATGAGGAATGCGCCAACGACCCTGGTTTCAGGAAGTTGGTTGCTGACGAAATGAAGAGGTTCGACAACGAAGAGGACGTGGGGCTGTTCATCAAGAACATCGAATCGGTCCAGGGTGACGAGAGGGACGTCATTATGTTCTCTATCGGCTACTCCAAGAACTCTGAGGGCAAGCTGATGCAGAGGTTCGGATGGTTGAACAACCGCGGTGGGGAGAACCGCCTGAACGTTGCCATCTCCAGGGCCAAAAAGAAGATCTTCATTGTTATCTCCTTCGAGCCGGAGGACCTCCAGGTGGACAACACCAAGAACGAGGGCCCCCGGATCCTGAAAAAGTACCTGCAGTATGCCAAAGCAGTCAGCTCTGGCAACCGTGAGCTGGCCGACTCCATCCTGCACTCGTTCACTGACGAGCGCTGGGAGGTCCGGGGCGACTTCGATTCGAGCAAGATTGCCGACCGCGTCTACAACACGCTGACCCGTAAGGGATATACCGTCGAGAGGAATGTCGGAATCGGTGGGTACCAGATAGACATGGCCATAAAACAGAACGACAGATACATCCTAGGAATAGAGTGCGACAGCCGCCTCTACGAGATGTCCACGTCCACAAGGGAGAGGGACTACCACAGATAGAAGTACCTGGAGTCCCGCGGGTGGAAGATCCACAGGGTTTGGACCCCCGGCATGTGGAAGGATTCCAAAAAGGAGATCGCGAAGATCATCCAGGCCATTGAGAAAACCTGAGGTGCCCGTGCCGCGGGGGCGTTTCTCACCTTGTACGACGTCGACGACGCCGGTCTACATGTTGAAGTCGTCGCGGACATACGTCTGTTCGTCCCGTACCTGCTCTTCCAGACCGTCAACTACATGGTAATGGTCATATACCAGGTGTTCAGCAAAAACCGCTGTCCATTTTCATATCTGTGATGGTATATCTCTTTATCTTGGCCCTAGCGTACGCTCTCTGTATAACCTACACGAGCCTTGTCTGGATCTTGTTCAGCATCGGTGAGGCGCAGATGTCCGTGGTCATCCTTGTGATGTCTACTGTTATATGCAGGCGCAACCTGCGCTGTAGAAGATCGTGCTTACAAGGATTCTGAAAGGGGAGTGCAGGAGCTTCTTTACACGCGCTGACGCGTCGGATTTGGATAAAGCGTGCGCGTTCCTTTGCGGGGAGGACGTGTCCAAGGACACCATGTTGAAGGCAATGTCTTGCTGCTCAGATACTTTGGCCGGTATGTCCATGTTCCTCAAGGACAGTGCTGGAGAATGTATCGATTTGATAACCAGGAGAGGCCCGAAACAACTAGCTCGCCTACTCGGACAATGGGCCCCGCCATTGTCGGCGAGGGGAAGTGCAACTCGGCTAAGTACATCCGGGAGATAAGAATCTGATAAAAAATAAAATACAATATGAGTGTGGAACAATGGTGTAGTTCCAATCATCGTACTATTCGTCTCTTTTGATGTTGATCGTGGCGAAGTTCTCATCACTGACAGTGATTCCGGGCTTGTACTTCCACCTGTTCAGAACACACTTGAACCTAAGTTTAGATTTGTTCGTCGTTGAGCCGATGAACTTCACGACAATTTCATAGAACGACAGTGGCTGCCCCTTCCAGTTCATGCTGATGAATGAGAACATACTATGCTTGATCTTATTCCACTTCGACGTCCCGGGCG
>CAZXOR010000203.1:0-2145 GCA_964642395.1 uncultured Methanomassiliicoccales archaeon
GGTGGAGTGAGATGAAGGGAATCGCCGGAAACCAGACCAGGGGCCTGCAGAACGGTTCCAGGCTCTCTGTCATCGACAACACCGGAGCCAAGGAGATCGAGATTATCACTATTCCAGGATACCACGGCATCGCCAGGAGAATCCCCTCCGCGGGCGTCGGGGACATCGTCATTGCCTCCGTCAAGAAAGGAACCCCTCAGATGAGGAGACAGATCGTCTTCGCCGTGATCGTCCGCCAGAGGCGCCCCATGAGGAGGCCTGACGGGACCATGGTCTACTTCGAGGACAATGCCGCGGTCATCACCACTGAGATCGGTGAGACCAAGGGAACCGACATCAAAGGACCCGTTGCCAGGGAGGCCGCCGAGAGGTGGCCCCGCGTATCCGCGACCGCGTCCACAATTGTGTGAGGAAAAGGCATGGCAACAAGCAGTAAAGCGAGGGTTCAGAGAAAGAACCAAGCCAACGCATCCGCCCATGTCAAGAGAAGGATGCTGTCCGCCCACTTGAGCGACGAACTCCGCGTCAAGTACGGAGTCCGCACTGTTAGGGTCTGTAAGGGCGACACCGTCGTCGTCATCCGCGGAAACGAGGACATCAGGAACATTGAAGGTAAGGTCCTTGAGGTGTACACGAAAACCGGCCGCGTTTCCATCGAGGGGATCACGATCAACCAGGCCGACGGGACCGCCACTGAGCGCCCAATCCACGCCTCCAACCTTGTGATCATCAAGCTGAACACAGAGGACGCCTGGAGGATGGATTCTTTGTCCAAGAACAAGGAGGCTAAAGAATGAGCGATCATATGAAGAGACTGGCAGCACCCAGGACCTGGCCTTTGAAGAGGAAGGTTAGCGTTTGGGTCACCAAGCAGTCCGCCGGCGCCCACAGCATCAAGGACTCTATGTCCGCCGTTACAGTCCTCAGGGACATGATCGGCGCATGCGACACGGCCAAGGAGGCTAAAAGAATCATCGGGAACCGCGAGATGTTCGTCGACGGCAAGGCCGTCAAGAACCCCAAGACCCCCGTCGGATTTATGGATGTCATCACTATCCCCAAGATGAACCTCAGTTATCGTATGCTCCTTACCGACAAGGGGAAGCTGACACTAGTCCCCATCGACGAGTCCGAGGCCTCCTGGAAGCTGTGCAAGATCGAGAACAAGACCGTCGTCAAGGGCGGCAAGATCCAGTTAAACCTCAGCGATGGCAGGAACATCGTCCTCGACAAAAACGATTACAAGTGCGGGGACACCCTGAAGGTCACCTTCGAAGGGCAGCAGGTCCTGGACCACTACCCCATGCAGGACGGGTCCATCGTCTTCATTAACGAGGGCTCCCAGGCCGGCGCCATCAGGACTGTAAAGAGCCTGGAAACCGTCCGTGGGACAGCCTCCAACCTGGTCCTGTTCACTGACAGTACTCAGACCGTCGCCAGGAACTGCTTCGTCATCGGCACTCAGACCGTCGTCATCAAGCTCCCGGAGGCTTCCAAATGAACGCCATGAGGGATGTTCACGTGGAGAAGGTCGTCGTCAATATCGGTGTCGGCGAGGCGGGTGAGAGACTCGTGAAGGCTCAGAAGGTTCTCGAGATGGTCACCGGACAGAAGTCTGTTGAGACCATCTCTAAAACAGTTAACAGAGACCTCGGCATCAGGAAGGGTATGCCCCTCGGGTGCAAGGTCACACTCCGCGGCAAGAGCGCTGATGACTTTCTGAACCAAGCTCTCTCCATCAGGGAGAGACGCGTCCCCGAGTACTCCTTCGACCAGGAGGGCAACATGTCATTCGGCATCTCCGACTACACCGATTTCGAGGGCATGAAATACGACCCAGAGATCGGAATTTTCGGGATGGACATCAGCGTCGTCCTGAGGAGGCCCGGGAGCAGGATCACCCAGAGGGCGCTCCTGAAGAGGAAGGTTCCCAAGAAGCACCGCGTCGCGCGCGATGAGGCGATCCAGTACATGAAAGACAAATTTGAGGTTGAGGTGGTCCAATGAAACCCAAGAAGCAATTTGGAAGATCAGTCGGCTGCTCTCGTTGCGGACGCAGGAGAGGAATCATAAGGAGGTACGGGATGCATCTGTGCCGCCAGTGCTTCAGGGATATGGCCCCGGAACTCGGATTCAAGAAGTATT
>CAZXOR010000204.1:0-267 GCA_964642395.1 uncultured Methanomassiliicoccales archaeon
CCCGAGGTCGTCACAGCGGCCGCGGACCTGGACTCCATACCGAAGATGTATAACGTCATCTACGGTCTCGGAGGCACCGACGCCACGGTCGCTGGCTTCAAGAAGGTGATGAAGGAGGTCTCCGAAGGGAAAGCCGTCAAGAACACATATCTGGGGGTGAAGGCATGACATCTCTGTCTCTTAAAGAACTCAACAAGCTGCCCGTCAGGCTCGCCAGCGGGCACAGGCTCTGCGCCGGTTGCGCCGAGTCGATCATCGCCAAACAGA
>CAZXOR010000204.1:277-2144 GCA_964642395.1 uncultured Methanomassiliicoccales archaeon
GGGATGCTTCGAGGTCTCCACCACGATCTTCCCGTACACTGCGTGGAACACGCCCTACATTCACACTGCTTTCGGAAACAGTGCGGCCACTAGCGCAGGTCTTGAGACCGCGTACAACGCACTAAAAAAGAAGGGCAAGATCGAGGGTGACATCAGGTTCGTCAACTTCGCCGGCGACGGGGCTACCTACGACATCGGGTTCCAGGCGCTGTCTGGAGCCATGGAAAGAGGTCACAGGATGATGTACGTCTGCTTGAACAACGAAGCGTACATGAACACCGGGATTCAGAGGTCCTCTGCCACGACACTCGGGGCCTCCACCACCACGTCTTGGGCAGGATCCGTCCAGCCCGGGAAGAAGGAGTTCTCCAAAGACATGACCGAGATTATGGTCGCCCATAACATTCCATACGTGGCTCAGGTCTCCCCCCACAACTGGAGGGACACTGTCACCAAGGCCTCCAAAGGGTTTGCTGCGAACGGGCCCAGCTTCATCAACGCGATCTCCCCTTGCCCCAGAGGATGGAGGTTCCTTACCGACGAGACAATCAACATCGCCCGCCTGGCCGTGGAAACCTGCGTCTGGCCACTGTACGAGGTTGTGAACGGCAAGTATACCCTGACTGCCGAGAGCCTCAGGATCGCTGACGGAAAGGCCGAGAAGAAGTCCATTATGGATTGGATAAACTCCCAGGGCAGGTTCAAGCACCTCCTTCAGGACAAGTGGGAACCCATCGTGAAGAACGTCCAGAACGAGGTCGACAGGCGCTGGAATAGACTTATCAAGTTGTCCGAGATCGAGCTCTGACGCCGATCATGCCCCGAGTCTTCGGGCTCGGGGCGGAAAACTATTTAGATAAGATTATAAAAGACTGATAAAAAATAATATGTGAAATAATGTAAATATACTTCTCATGACAATAACCCACAGAGAGCAGTGTTGAAAGAGTCCGACAAGACGATGATTAGCAAAATGATACTGTTGCTAAATGAGTGTCAGCGTAAAGCGTTCTTTGACCTGTACTACGAGAAACTGGGATACGAAAGCACCACCCAGATATCCAATCTCACGGGCATGAGCCTCACGACGCTCATCGCGTGAAGCGTGATGTCGCAGAACTTGAGAACGACCCGACTCGCCCGCCCATGGCGAGCGAGTCGGGTCGTATCTGTATCTAGGGCGGAGGACGCAAGAGCATTCTGGAGAGGTAGCCGGAGATCAAGGACGAACTGCTGAAGCTGCTGGATAGTACCCCCGGATCCCGACAACCTTCTCATCTGAACGGTCAAGAGCAGATACACCCTGGCCAAGGAGCTCGGGGATCGGGGCTACAAGGTTCCAAATACCACTGTGGGCACGATGCTGAAGCAGATGGACTTTAGTCTCTAGCAAAACAAGAAGTACACCGAATGCAGTAATTTGAATTTCGACAGGAACCCACAATTCAGACATATCGCGTCAAAGTCGGCCCACTTCATTGGGAATGGTTTTCCGGTCGTCTTCGGGACGCGAAGAAGGAGAAGGTCGGGAACTTCAAGAACGACGGCGCCAAGTACCACTTGAAGGGTATGCCGGGGCTCATCAACGACTACGATTTCTGCGACAAGAAAGTGCTCCCATACGGGATTTATGACGTTAGCCTCAACGAGAGCTTCGTCAACGTCAGGGTGAGCACTGACACCGGCCAGTTCGTCGTGAAGAGTATATCCTCATGATGGTTACTAATAGAACAGTATGCCTATCCGGACACGAAGAAGGTCATGATCACCACCGATGGAGGCGGGAGCAACGGCTCCCGCCTGTGGTTGTGTAAGTGCGCCCAGCATGGAAGTGAGTCTTGGAGGTGAAAGTTCTCTATGGGCTTGA
>CAZXOR010000205.1:0-2103 GCA_964642395.1 uncultured Methanomassiliicoccales archaeon
AATCCGTCAGAACCGATTGATTCCGTGACTAGAATTGCTCATTGAAAGTACAATCGGACGGGCCTCCATTCTAGCTTAGCTTTATGACCTGGAGTTTCACACGGGATGACACATCTGATGTGCAGACGGAGGGCGGCTTCCTAAATGCGGAGAGTGTCTCGAGGCTCGAGTCTCTCCTGGACGAGATTACCGTCAATTACTACGGCATCCTGAAGTTTCTGGGCTCGCTCATCGCCAGAAGAGTCTAGGAGGGCAGGTTCACGGAGAAGGAGGCCCGCCACGACCTTGGCATAGCGCTGTGAGCGATGTACGCATGCAATAACTTGTCCGACTACGAGCATTATTACACCGCGGCGGAGTGGCTATCGAGGGTGAAGGACCGGACCTCCGGCTGCGGGGTATGGCACTACAGGTATGCCAACGCCATCATGTACTGCGAGAAGCTCGCCCTGGCTCTGGAGTACTACTAGCGTGGCGTCGCTGAGGACTCCAGATACCCGTGGTTGTGATTGATCCTCGGCAAACCGAGGGCCCACTTCAGCGACAGGGCCAGAGCGATCAAGGCCGCCGATAGGAGCCTGGAGCTGGTCTCGGGTGACTACGAGTTCCTCCCCCTGCTGTACGACGTCAGCAGGGACACTATCATCGAGAAGATGGAGAATACCTTATCGACTACAAGGATGACGAGGACCTCGCCTACAGGGTGATGCGGACCTTGAGTACGGCCCAAGGCCCTGGCAGTCCGGAGATAGTCTGCAATCGCCGCGCTCTGGAGGCCATCCGTAAGACACTAGGGTTGACGGGCTGGTTTTACGACCATCCACACTACACAGCGCTGATGAACAGTGCGGGCTCCCGTGGTTCTGACGTTCATGATGAGCGAGGCCCAGTTGTCCAAGATAGACTCCTCGAGGCTACGGACCATCCTAGACTTAGTGGACGCTATGGACGCAGAGGCCTGTTCGTCTCTCTCGTTCTCCGGGATGGAGGGCACGGCGTTTTTCGACGTCAGCATCGGGTCGTACAAGAATGTGAAACTGTCGTATGTGACCCCCGAGTACGAGGACGTCTGCACCGTGGACTTCGACACCAACCTGAGGATTGTGGAGACGCTCCGCAGATGGCTATTCGTGACGATTGTCTTGTTGTCCAACGACGACTGGGACCCGGAAGCGATTTTATTCAACATGCGGTCAAAATGGGGGATGACCCTGGACAGCGCCGAAATGGACGTCGACGCCGTCATCGGTACGATCTCCGGGGACCTGGTAGTGGTAAGCATGATTCGCTCCAGGGTGCCATGAGACAAGGTTGAGAAGAATGCCGCCAACAACTATCGCTGGCCAGAAGCTATGGATGCTGCGCAGTTCCATAAGGCCATATCATCGTCGCTCTGGTGAACCACGGCGCCAACCTCGTTGCGTGCGCGTTGATGTTCACCAAGGTCGTGGGGTTCTATATCGTCTCTCCGGCGACTGGGGGTGTACATCTACAATACGGTCATGCGCCCCTCGTCGTACATTAATTTTGCGCGGGCGATGAAGGAGGAGAACCTCCCGCTGGACGACACGGTATGGTTCGGCATGTACCGCACATTCAAGGATATAAACGCCTACACCGTTGGCATGACAATGTGCGTGAGGGACGAGATGGGGGTAGTGGGGGCCGATGACCCTCCTGGCATGGGGCCGCCTTCCTTCACGACGTTGCCTACCACATTCTGTCCACGGGAGCAGTCTTCCATGACACTGACATCATTGGGTTCACCGAGGACCAGGCCCTGATGGTCACACGATCCCCTGGAATGTCGGTGGACGGCTATACCATCCAAGTCGAGTACTCACGGGACGGCGGATGATTTGCGGATTTGAATATGGTTAACGTTTGACTACATCCGGGCTCTATATGATTTAGGGTTGAAAAGGCGAGTGCAGGAAATTGAACCAAACTAGGCAAATCAGAATTGTTGTAGAAAGGAGGCGCCTGGTTTCAGGATGCGGAGCATCCCACACCCAAGCGCCTGTTTGACGATTAGGACAGCCACTATTTCAGTCGAAGGAGATTTCAAGCTTGCAGTTGCAGAAATATACTGTGGCGATGAAG
>CAZXOR010000206.1:0-2058 GCA_964642395.1 uncultured Methanomassiliicoccales archaeon
ACCCCAGGGCGTCCAGGACGGTGCCGTTCACATCTAAGGCCACTGACGTGCCCCTGGCTAAGGTGAGCACCAAGATCATGCTGGGCAGGACTTTGGCCGATTTTGGCCTGAATGGGTACAGGCCTATAAACCACTACGCGGTAAAGGCGTCGGTGTTCCCGTTCCTGAAGCTACCCGGCGTGGACTCGATACTAACCCCGGAGATGAAGTCCACCGGGGAGGTCATGGGTATCGATGAGGACTTCCACACCGCCTGCTACAAGGCTCTGATCGCTGCGGGCAACAAGCTCCCGGTTAAGGGTGGGGTATACATCACTGTCAACGATCAGGACAAGCCTAGGATCGTGGAGCCCGCCAGGAGGCTCAGGGAGATGGGTTTCACCATCTACGCCACCAAGGGCACGTCCACACATCTGAGGGAGCACGGTGTGGAGACCACGTCGGTGTTCAGGCTGGATGAGAGGCAGAATCCCAACGCCATCGGTTTGATGAGAGATGGAAAGATCAATCTGATCATCAACACACCCTCTCAAAAGTCTGGTGCCTTGCGCGACGGATACACTATGCGCAGGCTGGCTGTGGAATTGGAAATACCGTTCATGACCACCGTCCAGGGGGCGGAGATCGCTGTCGGGTCCATAGAGGTAGCCAGGGACGGGAACCCCGGTGTCAGGAGCATCAAGGAGTTCCACGGACTGGTGGATTGACCTTGGCCGGCCCGTGGACCAGGCCTGGATCTTCAGGCATCATTCTTCTACTATCGATATGAGGATATACACCAAATCGAGCTCCATGTCAACTTCGTTGGTGCACCTAATCCTGACGGTCTTGCCGCTGATGATCTCGTCGCTCCCTCTCCCTCGGGAAGCCCAAAATTTTCGGGGATCTCCACAGAGGAATGCTGGCTGAGAAACATGAACATGAGTATGATGAGGACGTCTTCCCTGCCGCTGGACAGTATCTCTTTTAGGGTTTGTTCCACTGTGGACTCTTTGAACTCGTTGGCCTAAGCGATGACTTGGAACCTCTATCCTTGGCGAAGGACGCGTTGGACTCCACCGATCTAATGCTGGATCCGTCGAAGGAACCGTGTCCCATCATGATCACGATCGTTCTGGACTAGTTGGCGCCAATACCCTTTTCATGAGAGCTCCGGACCAAATGGCCTTCTGACCCTCACCGGCACATCCCAATTGTTGATGTTGACGCTTTCGAAGATGACCAGCTACTTCTGTTCTGGAATTTTCGCGTTCTCTGGGAGACCCATATTCTTGAGGATTTCCTTTATCTTCTCCTCGGGTATGAGTTTCAAGGGCCCGAGGCCTGTGGCGAATGTCAGCGATATAATGGTGATGTTGTCCACGCCCTCTGTGGCGAGTTTCTTTAGAGCGTCCCTGATGTCGGTATCCAGATCGTTGCTGAAGCATATAGTCCTAATCTTTGATGTCTTCAGCTTCTTGGTCTGGAGGATGGGGGTGGTTCACGGCTTTGCCGGGTTGCATGAGATGATCAGTGCACTTTTCATATGATTTCCCCTATTACTTTAAACTTTTGTTTTCAGGATGCACTTTTTTTGGAATAGAGAGGAGACGTCAACAGGGACTGTATAATAAGTCTGTGATTTCTTTTTGTCGATAGGAATGACATTTTTAAAGATTATGTGTGGTTTGTCGTCGTCATCAACAATATGTGACTCACACTGTACACGAAAGATAGGTTCTTCTCGGTGATGACTTTCTAGGTGTTTCGATTGCGAAGAGACTCAACTCTATATGATTTAGGACTAAAAAGGCGAGTTCAGGAACTTAGACCAAACCAAGCAAATCAGAATTGTTGTAAGAAGTCGGCGCTTGGGTGAGAAATGCTTCATCCTGAAACCAAGCACCTGTTTGACGATTGGGACAGTCACTATCTAAGTTGAAGGAGATTTTAAGCCCGTAGTTGCAGAAATAGACTGTGGCGATGAAGTAGTCGATGTTTCTGAACCTCTTGGTCATCTTGTAGGTGGTCTGTATGTTGTTGACAGTTTCGGCGAAGCCGTTGTTGATGTTCTTGTCA
>CAZXOR010000207.1:0-2035 GCA_964642395.1 uncultured Methanomassiliicoccales archaeon
TTCTTGGCGCGGTAGATGGACGGCACGCGCTTCTCGACGTATATTTGGGAGGCTTCGTCGAAAATGAGCACGTCGAAGATGCCCATTTCCAGGGGCAGGATCTCTGATACAACCTCGGGGGTCAACAGCCAGACACGGACCCCCTTGAACAGCTCGTACCCGTACTTGTTGATGAACTTGTTTAGGTTCCACTTCCTCTTGGACTCGATGATCCTGTTGATGTCTCCGCGCCTCTTGGATTCGGTGATGTACTTCAGGTTCTGCTGGAAGACCTCCTCCACCTTGTCCTTGGACAGTTCCCTCTTGGACTTGATCTTCCTGTCCATGTCGGCGATGATACTGTCGAAGTCCCATATCTTCTGCATTATGTCCTTGTGGGCAGCGTCAAACTTCTGGAGGTGGTCGTTGAGGATCCACTCGAAGATTCTGTCATTACTCTCGCCATAGGCCATTTTGGTAACGGCCGAGACGTTCAGCACATCAGTGCCGTAGAGTCTTTCGTCGGGGGACAGCCTGTTGTAGATGGTAGCCCTGGCGGAATAAGTCCCGTACCCGTCTAGGGCGTCAAACATGGCTCTGGGTTCAGACATGACCTTCTAGACGGTGTATTCGTTGTAGTTGGCGAAGTACTTCCCGGTCATGGCGGTGGCCTCACGGGTAACCTTGCCCTTGTTAAACAGCCTACCTATGAAACCCTTGGAATTGAGCTCGGCCATCTGCTTCTCTAGGTCCAACAGGTCCGCCTTCATCTCGCCAATGTTGTACTCAGAGAGGTCCCCCTTCATCTGGGTCATCCAGGGGTACTTCTCCACCAGCTCCTTGTACTCATTGAAGTTCTTCATGAGCACCGAGTCGCCGAACTTCCTGTGCAGCTCGGTGACCGACGGATATCTCAGAGACAGTAGCAAGGGGTCGATGTTGTCCTTCAGGACTTTGTACTCCTCGAATTGGCGCCTATCGTTCAGGTCCAGCCACCTGTCCATGGAATAAAGTTTGTAGGGCGCGATCCCGAACTCAGAGGGTTTGTACATAACGTTGGCGATGTTGTCCAGAAGGGCGACATCCATATCGATGGCCTCCGACACGGAATCCAGGTCTACGCCCTTCTTTTGCGGCTCGGTGTCGAGCATCCTGGCCAACTGCTTGTAGAACAGATCTTTGTTCCCTATGTCGTCGATCAGCAGGCAGTACTTGGAGAGGGTGCCCAGGCGAGAGTATACAACGTCCAGGGCAGTCTTTTTTTCGGACACCATCAGGACGGTGCTCCCCTTGATCACGACGGATGTGATCAATCCTGTGATGACCTGCGACTTTCCAGTGCCCGGCGGGCCTTGAACGACGATCTCGTCCACCTTCTCAATGGCGGTTAGGATGTTCTCCTGAGAACTATTTAGAGCGTTAATGTAGACCAGGTCCTTCTCAGAGGCCTCCATCCCCTTGTCGCGCATCTCGTCCTCTGACAGCGGCATAGGGAGGTCGGAGAGGAAGTCGGTCTTGTTCAGATCCACGATAAGGTCGCTGAGGATTCCATTGATCTCCCTGCTGGTCAGAATACCGTCGAAGTCCTTCTGAATTGAGCTAGAGTAGATGGGATACTTGCCGAGCATTACGTTGGGCACCATCTCCATATCGCCCGCAGGGTACTTCGGGAACTCGCCAGCTTTGTAGTCAACGAAGGGCACCGGCAGGCTGTAGTTCATGGTCATCTTTATGCAGTTTTGCTCGTAGAAGTCCACGAGGTTCGTCAAGAAAGTCTCCCCACTGTAGTTCTCCAGGATGTTGTCCGGGAGGGAGCGGTTGAGGCCGCTGGATTTGATGAAGCCAAGGATCAGGGTGTTGTTGTAGATCGCGTCCCTGGAGTTGTCCAGCTCCAGAGTGATAGTGCGGGCGTTCTTCTCCAGGATCACCGGGAACAGCGCTAGCGGCGCACGCACGTCGATGTCCCCATCGGGCATCTTGCCCTGCACGAAGGGGTATCCGATGTACAGGTCATACTGACCCTTCTCCCTTTGCTCCCTGTTGACCTCGCGTATAA
>CAZXOR010000208.1:0-2032 GCA_964642395.1 uncultured Methanomassiliicoccales archaeon
GTGAGTTAGTGTCATGAGAAATATGTTTGCATTATTTCACATATTATTTTTTATCAGATCCTAAGTTCCTGAACTCGCTCTTTCAGTCCTAATCATATAGAGTTGGAGTCGATGAAACAGACTGACCAATCCTTATATAGAACAGCACGCTTATGGAGGACTAGCATTGTTTAGGACGGTGCCTTTTTCCCATTTACTAGGAGATTGACCAATGACAGCCGAGGACGCTCTTAAAACCGGTACGACTACAATCGGAATCAAACTCAAGAACGGAGTCATTCTCGCCTCCGACCAGAGAGCGACAATGGGCAACATCATTGCCCACAGCCACGTCCAGAAGGTATACCAGCTGTCCGACAACATCGGCATGACTATTGCTGGGGTGGTAGGTGATGCGCAGCTCATAGTTCGCTTCATGCAGAGCGAGATCTCCATCTACTCTATGAAGAAGGGTGCTCCCATGTCCGTCACCGCCGCGGCGACACTCGTCGCCAGCGTGATCCGCCAGGGGTTCTACCTCGGGATCATCATCGGGGGCTACGACAACACCGGCGGGCACATCTTCAGCATCGATGGTGCCGGAGGGTACATCGAGGACAGTTACTGCTCAGTGGGCTCCGGGTCCAGCTTTGCTCTGGGCTCTCTCGAAGCCACCTTCAAAGAGGGCATGACCAAGGAAGAGGGGATCAGCGCCGCGATCACCGCCCTCAACTCGGCCAGGAAGAGGGACAATTGCACCGGCGATGGCATGCTCGTCTCCTACATTGGACCCGAGAGATACGAGGAGATCCCTACTGCGGAGATCAGGTCCAGGTGCGAGGCCCTCGGCTTCGCGTTCCCCAACTGACTCAGACACCGCGTTCGAAACCCCTTACCATTCTAAACCCATTCTCACTCAAATTTACAAAAGCTGGATTTCCCATGAATGTCGACAGACTGTTCGAAACCCTCACCGAAGAGGTGAAAAGGAACATGCCTCCGGAGATAAAGATCAAGGAGATCAAGTTCGAGGGGCCGCTTGTTGTCGTCTACACCGATGAGTACGAGAAAATATCCGCCAATGACTCCTTTGCTAGGAATCTCGCCCAGACCATCCACCGTAGGGTGGACATTCGCCCGGACCCTTCCAACCTGGAGGACTCGGTTAAAGTCGAGGAGAAGATCAGGAGCATGGTGCCCAAGTCGGCCGACATCTTCGACATCAACTTCATCGAAGAAACAGGAGAGGCCGTTATCGAGGCCATCAACCCTAACGAGGTCGTCGGGAAAGAGGGTCAGCTTCTAGCCGACCTGAGGAAGGAGTCCGGGTGGAACGTCAAGGTCATCCGCGCCCCGCCCATCCCGTCCAAAACCGTCTCCGACGTCAGGGGCTACCTGAGGGCGAATCATGACGAGCGCCAGGAGATGCTGACCCGCGTCGCTAGGAGGATGGCCAGGCCGAAACTTGAAGGAGAACAGTGGGTCAGGATCACCGCCATGGGCGGGTTCAGATAGGTCGGCAGGTCCGCCTCGCTGCTCAGCACCAGAGAGAGCAAGATCCTAATTGACTGCGGACTGGACCCCAGCTCCGACAACACCCCATACTTCGGGATCCCGGAAGTACAACCACTGGAAGACATCGACGCCATCGTCATCACCCACGCCCATCTGGACCACTGCGGGACCCTCCCCGCGCTGTTCAAGTACGGCTACAAGGGCCCAGTATACTGCACCCCGCCAACCAGGGACCTGATGGCGCTGCTCCAGCTGGACAACATCAAGCTCGGCTTCGGGGAGAACAAGAAGACACCCTACGAGGCCCAGCACGTCAGGCAGGAGATCCTGCACACCATCACCTTGAAGTACAACGAGACTACCGACATCACCCCTGACATGAGACTGACGTTTCACAACGCCGGGCACATCCTGGGGTCCGCCATTGCACACTTCCACATTGGTGACGGCTTGCATAACGTAGCGTTCTCGGGGGACACCAAATACGAGAAGACCTGGCTGTTCAACCCGGCCACCAACAGGTTCCCCAGGCTGGAGA
>CAZXOR010000209.1:0-1950 GCA_964642395.1 uncultured Methanomassiliicoccales archaeon
ACCCTCACCGGAAACCTTGTCAATACCGAGAACATGGTCTTCGGAATGATGATGTGCCCCGAGGAGGTTGACAAATGGGTCAATGCTGTCAACCCCCTGGTCACCACCTACACCCATGCCCTGATGGACGCCGGTGCGGACATCGTCCAGTGCTCGGAGCCCTCCGGATCCACCGACATGCTCGCTCCCGACATGTTTGAGGATGCCGCAGGCCACCACGTCAAGTCCTCCCTGAAGCCCAAGGAGAGCAAATACACCGTTCTCCATATCTGCGGAGATACATACCCCATCCTCGACCAGATGGCCGCCACTGGCGTCAGTGGGATCTCCATCGAGGAGAAGGTCGAGCCCGAGAAGGCCGTCGAGAAGGCCGGCGGAAAGACTGTTCTCGTCGGAAACGTCGGATCCGTTAGACCCCTGTTCCAGGGAACCCCCGAAGAGATTGACGTCGCCGCCAAGAGGTCCGCCGCCGCTGGATTTAACGTCATTTCCTCCGGATGCGGAATCGCCGTGGCCACCCCCGACGCTAACATGGAAGCCATGGTCAAGGCCATCAAGTCTCTGGCATAAGCGAGTTCACTCTACCGACAAACCACTTACCCTCTCTGGAGATCCACTATTTTTCCCGTTGCTTTGAGCGACGGTGGGACGAATCACGCCGCTCCCGGCGTCGGATTGTAATGACGATAAAACGCCCTATCCCGGAAATGCTGAAGAAATAAAAATAGGAAGATAAAAGACGGATCCCCGCGTTTTCTGCCCTCAATCCTTGAGGAGCGTGTACAAAACAGCCTTCTGGGCGTGGAGTCTATTCTCGGCCTGATCGAAGACCACACTGTGGGGGCCCTCGATGACCTCATCGGTGATCTCCTGCCCCCTGTGGGCGGGTAAGCAGTGCATCACGATACATGTAGGCTTTGCGATCTTCAGCAAGTCGTAGTTAATCTGGTAGACCTTAAAGAGCTTGATGACTTCGTCCTCGAATGTCTTGTCGCCCATAGAGATCCAGGTGTCGGTGTACAGCACGTCGGCGTCCAGGCACGCCTCCTGTGGATCGTGGGATACGATAATTTTGGACCCATTAGTTTGGGCGATGTTGGACGCCCTCCATATAATCTCGGCATTGGGCATGCGGACCGCGGGGCAACATGCGACCATGTCGATGCCCATGATGGCGCAAGCATACAACAGGGAGTTGCATACATTGTTTCCGTCTCCGAGATAGACGAGCTTCTTGCCGTGGAATCCCCCCAGCTTCTCCTTGATGGTGACCATATCGGCCAGTGCCTGGCAAGGGTGCTCCAGATTGTCTAGTCCGTTGATGACCGGGCAAGTAGCGTACTCCCCGAACTTGTTCATCATATTGTAGTCGAAGGCCCTGTACATAATACCGTGGACGAAGCGGCTCATAACCCTGGCGGTATCCTCCACGGTCTCACTGTGGACGCCCATTTGCATCTTGGACTCGTCAATATAAAGTGCGTGTCCGCCAAGCTCGGTGATCGCGACATCGAAGGAGATCCTGGTGCGAGTACTGGGCTTCTCGAATATCATGGCGAGTGTTTTTCCTTTGAGGGGGTCCTCGTGATGGCCGCGCTCGGCCTTCAGCCTAATGGCAAGATCGACGAGTTGGGGCAACTCATCCTGCATATCGGATACTGAAATCAGGTCTCTCTTAGGCATGCTGACGGTATCCGGAAGAAGGTTTATTACCGTTTAGGCTAGTATTCTAACCACTGACTTCGTAAACAACAACAGCGAAAGAAAGTCGACAGTACAAATAGACAACTGTTCAAGACGAGAACAGTCACCGACAGTGATTGTGAGTGATGATATCGCGAAACAATCGAATAGGAGACTGGCGGATTAACCGCCAGTCTCCTATTCGATTCCCAGTCCTAACCTTCTCAAGCTTTTCCATGAAGTAATGCACGTTGTCCTCCTGCTTTT
>CAZXOR010000210.1:0-1931 GCA_964642395.1 uncultured Methanomassiliicoccales archaeon
AACAAGGCATTTTCAATGAGTGGTCGGAAACTGACTCTGTCGCTGAAATCACAACGCGTGATCAAACGTTTCTCTGATAACCTTATTATATGAACCGAAGATAAGGTTGCCTCATGGCAAAGAAAAACGACACCGGGTTCCAGTCCTCTGCTGGCCTTATGAGGTACTTCGACACGGAGAACGAGAAGGGAGTTAGAATCAGCCCCCGCGCTGTCGTTGGCGTAGCCATCGGGTTCATTCTTGTGATCTTGCTTCTCGAATTGTTCTTCCCCCTCAGCTGAGCCGATGGATTTACCCTCCACCACAAGTCCAGCGTGAGCTGCGCTCTAGTGCCCGCTTCCGGGACGCGAACTCCTTCACAATCCGATGTGATCTATTTTGAGGTTTTAGGCCTAGGACGGATCAGATTTTCTTCTTGGCCATGATGGTGTACTTCTCGTGGTACTTCTTCCTGAAAAGCTTCGCTAGTATCGGCAGGGCGACAATTGTAGTCACCACTGACATCAGAACAACCACGCGTAGAGCTCGAACGACATGAACCCGAAGGACAGCCCTATTGAGATCACGACGATCCCGACCTCTCCCTGGTCATCCCGATTCCGATTATGTTGAAGGACTTTCTGTCGATGGCCATGTCCCCGAGTTTGCCCCTGATGCCGCATTCGATATACTTGGTCAGAATGGCGACCACGATGATGACGGCCGCCAGCACGAGCACGGACCCCGTCGTCAGCGAGCCTAGGTCCACCTGGAGCCCTACGTGAAGGAAGAAGAACGGCAGCATGAACGTTGTAATTGAATCGAACTTGCTCTCTAAACTCCATTTCTATGCGTAGTCTGCGAACAGCATCCCGGCGAGAAACGTCTCGATAATGGCCGCCAGGCCGATGTACTCCGCGAATGCCGACAAAAACAGGCAGACGACCAAGGCGAGGACGAACTTGTTCATCGAGTGGTAGACCTCCCTCTGGGCCTCAATGCACCTCCTGCAGGCATCGAAAAAGTCGTAGACCTTTGGGATCATCCATTTGCACATGGTTATGATAACCACCACGAAGATGACTGTCTGGATTATGATGCCAGCGATGTTTCCTATGGAAAACTCCCCGGACGCTGCTATGCTATTGACGATGATCAGCACGATCATCCCTAGGACATCGTCGACAACGGCTGCGGCGAGAATGATTCAGGTCTCCTTGGCGTCCATCAAATGCATGTTCTTGATGATGCGGGTGATGATGTTAACGGACGTGGCGATCATCGCTACTACCAGGAACGAAGCGTGGTTCATATTGCCGTCATACATCATAATGATGGCGAAGCCTGCGATGAATGGCAGTATGACACTCAGGACAGTGTACAGAAGGGCCACCCTGCCGGAACACATCAGGTCCTTGACTTTGGTTTCCAGACCGACTGTGAACAGCAGGAAGATCACTCCCAGCTCGGCTATGGTGTAGACCACGTGGTAAACGTCACTCCCGGCCCCCGCTCGGGTTCGAACATGGCAATGCCCAGTGACTCCATCAGGGGCCAGTCGCCGAACGCTAGGTTCGCCATGACTATGTCGATGACAATTTTTCAGATTAGCCCTGCAGGTCAAACCTGGATACAATCGCCGAACCCAAATGCGCCAATAGGAACAGAACGATTAGAGCGAGCAGCAACCGCAGCAAGAATTCCATGTCCCGTAATTTCGGAACTGTCTATACAATTGGATGTAAAACGGACCGTCCGGTGTGCTACTTTATATTATAGCATTGAAAAGGTGAATTCAGGAATTTAGATCAACTAGGCAAACCAAAATTGTTATATGAAGTCGGTACTTGGTTTCAGGATGCGGAGCATCCCAGACCCAAGCGCCTGTTTGACAATTGGGACAGCTACTACTTCAATCAAAAAAGATCTCCAGCCTGCCGTTGCAAAGGTAA
>CAZXOR010000211.1:0-1916 GCA_964642395.1 uncultured Methanomassiliicoccales archaeon
ATGCATGAGGAGGGTCCAACCGCGGAATTTCCTTTATATGTAGATTCCGGCTTTTAGATTGTCCTTCCTCTGGATTTTCTAGGACGTACGGTCGAATCAGTAGTATTAACGTCGTTGATAATCAGAACACCGACTCTGTGCTCCCCTAGCCCGAATCTGTTTATCTCTGCCGTCGACGAGCTCGTACCTGGCGGACCTGGTGCTTCCGTCAATCTTGCGGACCAACCCCGCTTTCCTCATCGTCTGGAGCAGGTTGGTGGCTTTTACCTTTAGCTGGTCCTCCGTCAGCTCCTTGGAGTCTCTCGTCGCCAGAACATTCGCAACATCCGCCCTTGTGATGGGCCCCTTAGAGCGTATCAGGTCTAGTACCGCATCCTGTGCGGTGCCTGCCGTGTACGCGGATGCGACTTCTTGCCCCGCGCCCGACGCGATACATGGGAGGTCCCCGATCATCTCCACCAGACCCCTCCTCGCCAGCGACTTCAGCCTTCTGTCCGGTACATGGCGGTTCTTAGCCACACGATCGAGGTCGATGATCGTCTTTATGTCCAGGTCAGACCTGAGGTCCAGGACTCTGGCGTAGGATCCTCCCCTGAGCCCCGAAAACCTGACCGCGACCCTGTCGCCGTCGATATCGAAGTCTGGCATTGGGAATCTACGATAGGCCTGCGACAGGTACATCGACCTGATGCCGCTGCTTGCCGCTGGGATCACGCCGATGCCGGCCATCGCCGAATAGAGAAATGCGTTGCGCCTGGGCGTCCCTGCGATGGACCCTTTAACGAAGGACTCTGGCGGCCTGTTTGGGAACGAACCCATACTCACGATGGTGACAGACTCAGACTCCCTCTCGATGATCTCCACGGTGCCGCCGAGACCGTAGTCCTGATGGACAATGGCATTGCGAACGGCTTCCAGAAGGGTCGCGGTACGGTAGGCGCTTACCATCGTTTCGGAGTCACCTGATCCGATCCTGTAGGACCAGTTCCTGATCATCGAGACGGCCTGGGTCAACGCCAACATCACCGGGCCATCGAACGTCCTGGAGTCCTCCAAAGACCCGTCGTCGTTCAGGAGCCTCCACTTGATGCACACGGTGGGCGGGAGCATGCGATCCCCGGCCTTGCCCAGGAGAATTAGTGTGGCGACGGTAACCTTTCCACGCTTTAGGACCTCCGTCCTTGAGAGGAACGTCATGTCGTCCCAGCTCCGGCTCTCTTCCGCGCGGTTGGGAAACCTCTCGGCGAACGATGCGCGGGCCGCCCTGACAGCGCCCGGGTCCAGGTTCCTGAGGTCTGCCCCGTTAACCACGTTGCCGGTCCAGTCCTCGTAAAGGCCGGGAGAGCTCATAGAATTAAATCCCCCTATTCATACATAATCCAGAAGTTTCCCTTGTCACGATACCAAGCCCTCATTTTGAAGCTCCTTCTTCGGACGTCCACGTGACATTTTGACCTCTAGCTCCTCGGGCACCTTCTTTGGTTTTCCCCTCTTTTTCGGAAGCGGTTCAGACTTCTGCTTGGACAGACCCAATCTCTTCATTAGCTCCATATCCTTCTTCAACCCACGAGTCCAGTATCCGTCGTCGGTCGACGCCTCCTCCGGGGCGTCGACCTTCCTCCAGACCTCAAACAAGTCCTCCATAGCGTCCCCGTAGGTCATACTGTCCAGCACTCTGGTGTCGACGAACAAGTTGAAGATCCTCCTGGAAACCATGGCCGCGATGGTGTTGACGAACTCGTTCCCAATCACACTGAAGTTCTCCTGAACCCTGGTGTTATCCAGTTCCAGGTCGTTGTCGAACTGGTCGAAGACCATCTCGATCTCCCAGCGGTCCTCGTAGGCGCGGTAGACCGCCTCCGGCTCCAGGTCCAGATCGGATTCGAAAGTCAGCACCCCGGCCTTGGCGAACTTCC
>CAZXOR010000212.1:0-1896 GCA_964642395.1 uncultured Methanomassiliicoccales archaeon
GCGAGCTTGAAATCTCCTTCGACTGAGGTAGTGGCTGTCCCAATCGTCAAACAGGTGCTTGGGTATAGGATGCTTCGCATCCCGAAACCAAGCACCGCCTTCCTACAACAATTATGGTTTGCTTGGTTTGGTCTAAATTCATGAATTCGTTTTTTCACCCCTAAATCATATGGAGCCTACTCGAGCGATTCAAAGATCTTCGTTGAGTACTTGATGCAGAGGTGCTTGTCTTCCAGTGGAAAGAACATGACTTTGCCTTGATGGTAGAGAGTGATCTCCATACCATTCTAGGTGAAGACCAGCATCATGTCGTCCCTCTGGGTGATTGTGACGCCCATGGCTTCCAATTTTTTCGCGGCCTTCTCCATGTCCAGGTTCATCTCGTCGGAGGAGATGGCCATGAGGGACTTCCCACCGCAGAGGCGGGCAATGGTAAACCTCATATTAACCCCTCCAGGATCTTTCTCGCCTTGTCATGGAACGTCTTCAAGTCTGCGTCGTTGAGGATCATCACGTCGGCCAGCGCCAGCAAGTAGGAGAGCCCCCAGCCCATCTCCCTGGAGTCCCGGGCCTCGAACTCCTCGATGTTTTTGGGAGCATCCTCGCGCCCTCTCCTCACGAGCCTCTCGTAGCGCACCGACGGTGGGGCGTAGATCCCGACTATCAGCACATCATTGCTAAGGCCGCGGTAGGAGCAGACCTCGTCCATGCTCCTACAGCCGTCTACCAAGAACACGTCCCCGTGCATGCGTTCGAGGGCACGCCTGGCCCACACGTCGTCACCGAACTCCTCGCGCTGGGAGTTGGCAAAGGTCCCGACGAGCATATCCGTGCCGGATGCGGCGTGGTGCTCCCTGACGATGTCCCCCATCCTAAGAAAAGGGACGTCCATGGAGCGGGCCACACATAGGAGCTCCTCCTTGCCGGCGCCCGGCATGCCGGCTATCAGCAGGATCCTCATCCCGATCACAGCAGGTTGTCGGAGATATTCATCAGGATCCTGTCGCAGTAGCAGCACCTGAGCTTCGCCGGGTGTCTGCTGATGACGTTAAACTCCGGGCTGACAGGCTCCCTGCGGTTAGTGATGCAATTGGGGTTGCTGCACCTGGCTAGACCCATAACGTGGTCCTCCAGCCTGACGGTGTACTTCTCGGCAACGTAGAAATCGCGGATTATGGAGATTGTCGCGTCGGGCGCGATGAGGGCGATCTTGTCTACAGTCTTGGAGTCCAGCTCCCTGTCCTCAATCTTGATGATATCCTTCCACTCCGTGTTCTTGGCAGAGATCACGTGCATGCCAATGCTAATGGATGAGTCGATGTTGTTCTCGTTCACGCCTAGGATCTTCATGACGTTGAGGGCCTGTCCGCATGTGATATGGTCGATCACGGTGCCGTTTCTGATGGGGGCCAGCTTGACTTCCTTGATAGTTCTGTCAGCCATCTATCTCACCTCCGAGAATGGCGCAGAGGAGAGCCATCCTAACAGGGACCCCGTTGAACGCCTGCCTGAAGTACCTGGCGTGGGGCGTGGAGTCAACCTCCTGGGCAATCTCGTCCACTCTGGGTAGGGGGTGCATAACGATGAGATCGCTCTTGGCCTCTCTGAGGATGGCATTGTCGATCCTGTACGTCCCGGCGACCTTGTTGTACTCAGTGGGATCCGGGAATCTCTCCCTCTGGATCCTGGTGACGTAGAGCACGTCGGCCTGATCAACAACATCGTTCAGGTTAGCTGTCTTCACCGGGTGACATCCCTTGCTCTCCAGGTGCGTGACGATATCCGTCGGCATCTGGAGGCTCTCGGGGGCGGCCAGCGTAAGCTTGGCGCCGAACATGGTGAGCGCGTCGGCCAGGGAGTGGACCGTCCTCCCATACTTCAAGTCTCCAACTAGGT
>CAZXOR010000213.1:0-1893 GCA_964642395.1 uncultured Methanomassiliicoccales archaeon
CTCTCGTGTGCATGCGTACGTACATGCATGCGTGTAGGCATCAACAGGCTCAGATTTTAAGGAATAGTGGAGGCCTTGGGGACACGGACATGTGTGCGGAGAATCTCCTGGCGGATGGCCCCGCAGGTCCGCATGTATAGATCTGGGACCCGTGAGTGGATTTTGTTCAGAAGTTCATGGTTTGCGCTAGACCGTGTTCCACTCGGAGTCGATGTTGAACGTTGGCCCGCACAACTTCTTGGAAATCTCCGTGTCCAACAGTTCGCTTCTATTGTTGACGGTGCAGGCCATGAACAACTACGCCATGGCTCCTATAACCATTATCATAATTATCACGATGAGGAAGGCCATGAGCGACAAGGGCTGGACGCTCCACTCGGATGTCATGAACCTGCTGGCGATTTACAGAAGGATCAAGAGATAGAACCCGGTCACAATCCAACGTTATCAGCGAGAATGCTGATATGCATACCGATATCAGCCTCAGTAGCGCCAGGACGGATATGATCCCGATGAGGGCGTACAAAACGATACTGTCGGACGCGAAAGCTATCTTGAGGAGTGACTCAGATTCCACATCGAAGACGAATTCTGCCACGGATTCCTTCACCTAAACTTTCAACTGAAGGTTAGAACGAGGATGGCGATCACTATGACAACGGACAATCAGATGTTTATCTAACAGCTCCTCACCCTCTCCGGCGTTTTCCTAAGCATCATGCAGGCGCAGCGCCTGTCGCTCAGCTCAGGATGGATAGCTTCAACGTCATCGTCCGCGAGCGCAGGATAGAACCCGTCCGCCAGAGGTTCGTGTCCGTCCTGTACCGGGGTCCGGCGGAGGTCCTGGTGAACATACACGTCCTGTATTTAGCAGAACGCTGCCTCGTCGGGATTCTCGACTCCGAATTTGGTGCAGTGCCTCATACGGAGTGCATCAACCCGTCTATATACAACAGATGGAGACGGGACCTTCCGTTCCATCGTGGAGAAACGCTAGACTTGTCCTCTACCCAGCATGGATCCATTCGAAATGTCACTGCAGGATGACTGACCCGACTACCCTCAGCTTAATCCCCTCGAGGTACATGACGATGGCCTTATCACCGGGCTTGTGGATGATGCCGGACTCCAGCTCGAGCACAACCTGCACGGATCTGAAGTTGTCATCGTCGTTCACCGAGGTGACCCTGCAGGGCACCATCTGCATCCAGTGGCCTATGTGCAACACCATCCCCTCTTTCAGCGGTGACGGCCAGTACCTGATCAAGGACACCCTGCTCTCGACCTTCTCGGAGATTTTTACGGACGGGTCCGTGGTGACCACGTACCCGTGGTCGAGCTCGTCGGGCTCGATGCCGCGCAGGGCCAGTCCCACATGGTCCCCCTTGACGCCGTCGTCGGCGTCCAAGTCGTGTTTCTGGATAGACTTGAGTACGACCTCCCTCCCAATGGGGAGGACCCTCATCTTGTCATGTTTTCTGAAGTACCCATCGATGACGGACCCCAGGATGACGGTGCCCACGCCCTTAACATTGAAGTGACTGTCCACCGGGCAGGATCCACAGGTCCCCTCGCCGGCTGTCCTCCCTTCGGCCTTCGCCATGGCGATCAGCTCCTCCCTGATCCTGATGGGGTCGTCCTCCCTGTACTCGTACCCCTCCAGGCAGGTACCGGCCAGAAGCGGCCCAAGCTGATCGGGCTGGATGTAGTTCCGAAGGATAATCCACCCTCTGCCGATTCCCAGGGCGTCGGTCATAACGATGGTCTCGCCCAGGAACGAGTCGATCCTGTCCACCACGAGGATGACAAACTCCGACATGGCGACGGAGTAGAACAGAGAGGAGAGCTTCTCGGGGTACTTCGACGGCTCGATGAGGGTGAAGGAGTCCGTGC
>CAZXOR010000214.1:0-1865 GCA_964642395.1 uncultured Methanomassiliicoccales archaeon
ATGGAAGTCTCCGAGGAGAAAGTGATGAGGCATATCTATAGTAATTTCAACGACACAATCAACTGTTATACGGATTTCTAATGCATTCTTGACGCTTTCGAGGCAGTTAAACAACATACAGAGGCCGGGACCTCTGGTCCCGGTCAACCACAACACAGCAAATGAGAACCGAGGTACCCTCTCAAATACGCGAACAATCAGCGGGCGCTAGCATCCGCACTTATGTGCACGCACAAATATCAACTGACAAACTCAGGTCCGAAATGTCTCACTCATGGAAATTGTGCATGCGGATGTGCCCGGTGCCCAGCTCCACCACTGGCATTATCCCCGGATTGGGGTTGAAGTTGTGCTGCCTCTGGTAGTCGGTCTGGGACTGCCAGGTGGAGGCGTTGATCATTTTCACGCCGTTGTAGATCTCTTGGCCCACACCGTGCACATGGCCGGTGATGAAGATATCCGGAATGTACTCCATAGCCATGTAGTCCTTTTTTTCCGGCGCCAAGGCGTTCCTCTGCCCGTAGATGGGTGCCAGGTGCCTCCTGACGCACATTTGCTTCATGGTGTCAAGGGGGTTCTCGTAGGTTAGGTTCTGGACTGCTGCGATCCAGTCATCCAGACTCTTGCCGTGGTATGTGAGAATGGTCCTGCCCTCCACATTCAGATAGACGGGGTTTCCGACCATCATGATGTTGGAATCGAAGTTTTTTGCAAACCTAAGGTTTAGCGCGGGCTGAGGCTCGGCTAGACGGGCGGCGTCATGGTTGCCGGGGTGGACGACCATCTTGATGTGGTCCGGGATCTCTTTGAGGTTCTCAGCTAGTGTCTCGTACTGGAGATCTATGTCTTTGATGTTAAGCTCCTTGTCCTGGTCCGGGAACACCCCAATGCCATCGACCACATCCCCGGGGAAGACGAGGTAGTTGATGCACTCGGCCGCGGAGTTGTACTTGAGCCAGTCGATCATCCTGTGCCAGGCTTTTTCCAGGAAGGTGGAGCTGCCCACGTGCACGTCCGACAGAAAGGCAATCTTGGACGGTGTGTCACTGGGCTTCCAGGTGTGGTTGCGGGGGATGTCCGGACGGTAGATCTTCTCAGGGATGATCATGGACCTTTGGGTGTTAGGTCTCCCCAGGATACCGATGACCTCGTCGTTCACGAAGGACTCCGAGCTTAGCGGAGAGTCCTTGGATATGAATACTCTGGCCATCCCTGTGTCGTCCTCGATAGACAGCATGGTGTGGCCGTTCTTGGTGATGTTGCACTCGTAGATTATGCCGGCGATTTTCACGTCCCTGTTCAGTCCTATGGCTCTGGAGATATCCATGGCCCTGCCGAAGTCGTTACGTTTCTCTATGAGCCTTCTCAGTGTGAGGTAGCGGCTCCTGAAGTATTGGACAAAGTCGTTGATCTTCCCCTCGCAGGTGGATTCGCCAGTAATGTCGGTGCCCTTCATCACGGTGAGATCCGAAACAAACATGTTCCTGGGCTTCACCTCCTTGGATGACTCAAACAGGACCTTGTCTCCCGCGATGCAGTCCATGATGTCGCCTTCACTGACAAACATCAAGTTGGCGGACAGGTGGGAGAACACGGTGTTGGCGAACCCGATGGGGTCGTTGTTCGAAAGGATCATTTCCATGGCGTCTGGGGAGAAGAAAATTTTCTTCTTGGCCGCTGCCGACAGGATCTCCTTTTTCATACCCTTTATGATGTGGGGGGTGGTCTATAATTCTTTCCCAGTAGCTCGGAAACAAGTCGTCCGGGGCTCTATATAATTTGGGTTGAAAAGGCAAGTTCAAGAATTTAAACCAAACCAGGCAAACCAGAATTGTTGTAGGAAGGCGGCGCTTAGCTGAGGGATG
>CAZXOR010000215.1:0-1827 GCA_964642395.1 uncultured Methanomassiliicoccales archaeon
GCTCCCTCAGGAACAACATTGTCGAGGTCTGGAGGTCCATCTACAAGGGTCGCGAGGGTTTCGTCGAGATCGACTCCGAGACCGTGAACCCCAGGGAAGTCTTCAAAGCCTCCGGGCATGTAGACGAGTTTGTGGACCTTATCACGTACTGTAAGCAGTGTTAGGTGCCATTTAGGGCCGATCACCTGGTCAAAGAGCTATATGAGAACCCTGACGTCTTAACCGCGAAGAACCTGGAGGCGACGTTCGCCAAGCACGGCGTCAGGTGCCCCGAGTGCGGCGGCGAGCTGGGACCCGTCGAGGAGTTCAACCTTATGTTCAAGACACAGATAGGGCCCGGATCCGCCCGCGTAGGGTATCTTAGGCCCGAAACCGCCCAGGGCATCTTCGTGAATTTTTCCAATCTCTACAGGTACAACAGGGAAAAGATGCCCCTCGGAGTCATTCAGACCGGCAGGAGCTACAGGAAGGAGATCTCACCCCGTCAGGGCATGATTAGGATGAGGGAGTTCAACCAGATGGAGGCGGAGCTCTTCGTTGACCCAGAAGACAAGGATTGGGCAAAGTTCCCCGAAATCCAGGACGAAATCCTGGACCTGATTCCCAACACCACCGGCGAGCTGGTCACCATGACCGTGAAAGAAGCGGTGGAACAGGGTGTCATCGCCAACCGCGTCCTGGCCTATTTTGTATACACCACCAAACAGCTTCTTGTCCGCGTCGGTATCGACCCCGCTAGGCTTAGGTTCAGGGAGCACCTGCAGGACGAAATGGCTCATTACGCTACCGACTGCTGGGACGCTGAGGTGCTACTGTCCTACGGCTGGACCGAGATCGTGGGCATCGCTGACAGGGGATGCTGGGACCTTTCCAGGCATGCGGAGTTCTCCGGTGCCGACCTGACGCACTTCAAGAGGTTCAACGAGCCCTGCGAGATGGAGGTGGAAAGGGTCTGTGCCAGACACAAGGCGTTGGGACCTGACTTTAAAGGCAGGGCCAAGGCCATCGCCATCGCCATGGAGTCTATGACCCCCGCGGATGTAAGGGATGGGAAGCTAACCATCACAGTTGACGGAGAGAAGATCGAGCTCACCGACAAATACTTCGAGGTCGCAAAGGTCACCAAAAAAGTTACCGGCGAGAGGGTCGTACCCCACGTCATCGAGCCCTCCTACGGGCTGGACAGGATCTTCTATTCCGTCCTGGAGCACGCGTACTCCCATGATGACGCGGAGAACTACACAGTCTTGAGACTGGCCCCCGAGGTCGCTCCCATCAAAGTGGGCGTGTTCCCGCTGATGGAGAAGGACGGCCTGGACGACATGGCCCGCGAGATCTACGCCAAGGTCCACTCCCATAGAGTGGAAGCTTTTTACGACGGATCCGGAACCATCGGGAAGAGGTACGCTCGCATGGACGAGGTCGGTACACCGTGGTGCGTCACCGTGGACTATGACAGTCTCCATGGCAAGTCTGCCGAGGGCACCGTGACCATCCGCGACAGGGACACCAAGGAGCAGAAGCGCATACCGGCTGACAGCGTCGCCGATGTGGTTGACAGACTGCTGGCGGGGGCGTCCTTCTCGAACCTATTATATTTACCTCGCCGTCTCCGTTAAGAGGACGACGGCAAACTATAACTGCGAAATCATTTTCATTCGAATTCCGAACTTCTCCTGCGATTTCCGAACGTCTTGGATCTTACGACTGACAACCATTATATGCACCACACTAGCTATATGAGATCCAGAGGTGAATTCTATGGCTGTAAAGGACCTAGAGGATCTGAAGAAGACTACCATGCTCAGATCGCAGATTGACGGCATC
>CAZXOR010000216.1:0-1825 GCA_964642395.1 uncultured Methanomassiliicoccales archaeon
TCATGCGCTCCTGGGACTCGGACACCCAGATCTCCCAGGGCGCCAGGCCCGACTCCTTCAGTGGTACGTTCTCCAGGTCAACATCAGCGCCGCAGCCTGCGTTCAGAGCCATTTCGCCCACGACGCAGCTCAGGCCTCCTCCGCCCAGGTCCTTCATCCCGGTGATGAGGTGCCTGGTGTTGACCTCTAAGCATGCGTGCATTACGGGCTCCTTAGTGATGGGGTCGCCGAGCTGGACGGCCCCCTTGGAGTCCTCGTCAGACGTGGCGGTAAGGTCGGCGGAAGCAAAATTGACACCGTGAATCCCGTCGCGGCCGGTACGCCCCCCGATGAGGATCATAACCTCCCCGGGGCCGCCAGCGTAGTTCTTGACCAAATCGTCGCGATTCACTATGCCGAGGCATGCGACGTTGACCAGGCAGTTGCCGGTATACTTCTCGTCGAAAAAGAAGCCGCCTGTGATCGTAGGAACGCCCACACGGTTGCCGTAGTCCCTGATCCCTGACACGACGCCGTTGATCAGATACTTGGGGTGCTTGATGCCCGGCGGGAGCTCCCCCAGTCTGTCGATGGGACCGAAACACAGCGAGTCCGCGAGCCCTATAGGCTAGGCGCCCATGCAGACCACGTCCCTCAAGATCCCCCCGATCCCGGTGGCGCTGCCGCCATAGGGCTCGATCGCCGAGGGATGGTTGTGGCTCTCGATCCTCAGGGCATAGCCGTAATCGTTGTCAAAGACCATGACCCCGGCGTCCCCCTTGGACAATACGTCCTCCCGGTCTAGCCCAAATATGAATTCCTTTAGGATGGGCTTGGAGCTCTTGTAGCAGCAGTGCTCGCTCCATGCCTGCCCGAGGGCTTGGAGTTCTATGTCGGTGGGGTTCCTGCCCTCGCCGCGGAAGTACTCCCTGACCCTACTCATCTCCTCCAGGGACAGGCCCAGACTCATGTCCCTAGACACCGCTTCCAGCATGTCTTCCGGAGCCGACAAAATATCCACATCATACAGCTCGAACGGAACGTCGCGCTTGATCATCGGTTCAGCCATCGTATCATCTCACGGCGACACGGTAGTTTTGGATCACAGGGTTGGCCAGGAGCCTCCTGCACATTTCATTGCCTTGCTCCAGCGCCATGTCGGCGGGGGCGTCGGTCTCAACCTCGAAGAGTTTCACTGTCCTGATATCTAAGATGCCCTCGAACCCGAGCGCCTCCAGCGTCTTCTTGGTGTTCCTGCCCTCAGGATCCGCGACGCCCTTCATGAGCTCGATTCTGATCTCAATGATCGTCATGCTGACGCCATCGTTGGGACCCCATAATTAAGTTGCGCGTTCGCGAGCGTCCGAGGACTCCTCTGCGTGACTCGGTTGAAATTTGAATAACTAGGAATTGAGTTGGATTGATTTATGGCATGTGAATTCTGCGACATACAAGGTATTTGTCATGCCAGAGGAATGATAAAGTTTTGAGAAAGCGCGGCATCACCAAAGATGTGAACTTTTAGAAGTTGTGCACATCTCGCATAATCGTACCATGGAAGATAACATTAGCGCAAAGACTCAAACGTACTCCGATGGGAATTTAGATAGATTTGTCACATTCTCACCAGGATCGAAAATCTGTGGTTCTACACGGATCTGAAGATGAGCAACTACGCCTCAACAGACCGTCATGACCGTCCGGTTACAGTTGTATCTGATCGTAGATGTTGAACGTTAGATGTACGAGTGCCCCGCGTGCGGGGCACTCTGCAATGTGCACCAGTATGAAAGGAAATTACTCGCACACAAGGTGCTAAATAAGGGTCACCGTCATAGAAGCCCTC
>CAZXOR010000217.1:0-1819 GCA_964642395.1 uncultured Methanomassiliicoccales archaeon
CTACTCCCTCGAAAAACACGAACGATCAATGGACGCTACCATACGCGCTCGTGTGCACACGTGTATACGAGTGTGCGTATAGATATCAATTGACAAACTCAGGCTCAACGAGATAGAGAACGTGGTGGGGACCAGGATGCTATACTCGCTGATGGACCCGGACCCTGTTCGTATCCTCATGGAGACTGTTTACTCGAATAGTTTCTTGTAGATAGCGTCGACCAGTTCTAAATAAGTCATGCCCTTATTAGCGACAACCTCCCTGACCAGTTCCATGGTTCCGGACCCGTACTGAGCTGCCTTCTTCCTCTTCTCAGCGATGAACGGATAACCGAGGTTTCTGGTCACCTGTCTGAGCACCATCTTCCTGGAGTCCGCATCCATGGGTTTGAGGTCCTTCAGGTCCATGATGTTGACCCGCATGGTCACGATGGGGTCCATGTAGGGGTAGAGGATCTTCTTGCCGAAATGATTGGCCACGATGGTTTCGTGAAGGATAGTGGACGAGATGAGCTTCCAGAGGTCTGCCTTTCTGGTCCTGATCAGTTCGTCGTCGGACATTCCGATGTACTTGTTGTATCCGTAAAACAGCTCGTCCGATCCTTGCCCGCTTAGAATGAGCTTCTCACGGACAGTCCTGCACACGAAGAACAGGGGGAGCTCAAAGGAGAGCGTCAGGGGGCTAGACGTCTTGGTGATTGAGATCATTTCCCTAAGCCTGGCCTCAATGTTGTCCTTGGTGATTGGTATATGGAGCCAAGGGAGCCTGAGCCTTTCAGCCATGTCCTAGGCCATTACGACGTCGTAAGACTGGTTCTTACCGGACGTGTAGAGCGTGACCGACCTGGCGTAATCCTTAGCCACGGCGGCGACAAGTCCGGAGTCAAGTCCCCCGGAGAATGACACGGCCACGTCCTGATCCTCAACATTGTTCCTGATGGCGGAGACGATCGCACACTCCAGATTCTTGATATCGGTCGACATGCGATGGTAACGACAAATTCACTAAAAAGGTTGGCGCAGTGACCCCCTGCGTGATCTGGCTCATTCCGTCCGGGACTCGCTATGCAGACAAGGATTATTTGCGAGTCCGGATGTGTGCGTTCATCGCGTATTCGCACGATGTGAAGTATTATTAGCGAATTCCCAGATACAGGAGACATGGATGGAGTGACACGCATCGGGGTGTCCCTGGAACCCGATCTCCTTAAGGCATTCGATGAATCGATTTCCAAAAAAGGATATGTCAGCAGGTCGGAGGCCATCCGTGACCTGGTCCGTGATTCCCTCGCTGAGAACGAGTGGAAGAACGAGGACGAGTGGATGGTTGGAACGATCGTCATGATTTACGACCACACTATAAGCTCCGTCGGGGACAAGCTGACAGACCTCCAGCACGACCATCAGTCCCTGGTGAATACGTCCGTGCACATCCACATGGACCATGACAAGTGCATGGAGATCCTCATCTGCAAGGGGAGGCTGGGCGACCTCAAGTCGTTTGCCAACGAGGTTATCTCCATTAAGGGCGTGCTCAGAGGAAGACTCACGATGGCCGCGCCGTCGTCGGGCAACCTGCACCATGTAGGGCACAGGAACTGACACTGTTGAGCCCGTCTAAACTCACCACAGCGGAGGATACAGTGCAGTCGTTCACTTCCAACACTTTGACGATGGTCATCATCGATGAAATCGACGAGTAGAAGATCTTCGCGTACAGGGACTCCGGCATACCCGGGATCCTTAGCTTGCCAGACAATATAAGGGTATGTTAAGAAATAATTTTGCGTTTTCTCCCTTAGAGATAACGTAGTTCCAT
>CAZXOR010000218.1:0-1771 GCA_964642395.1 uncultured Methanomassiliicoccales archaeon
GATCCGATGCTGAGATGCTTATCAAAAACCACAACGGCCTTCTTGCCCTTCATGATCTTGGCCATTGTAGCCTCGGGCCAGGGCCTATAGACGTGCGGCATGCAACATCCGGCCTTGATGCCCTCGGCGCAGAGCTGGTCTACGGTTTCCTTCATGGTTCCAAAGGAGGACCCGAGGATGACCGCGATGAACTCTGCGTCTTCGCACATGTACTCGTCCACGAGGTGGTACTCTCTTCCGGTCATGTCGGCGAACTCCTTGAAGACCTCCTCCGAGATCTCCAGAGCTTTGTTCATGGCCAACACGGACTGGTATTTGTGGGGGTAGTAGAAGTCGGGTCCGTCCATGTTCCCGTAGGATACCGGGTGCTTGATGTCCAGTAGCGGGTAGAGAGGCTCGTACTCGCCAACAAAGTGCTTGACGTCCACGGTCTCGACCATCGTCATTCTCTCGATGGCGTGGGTCAAGATGAAGCCATCCAGATTCACCATGCACGGGAGCTGCACGTCGTGGTGCTCCGCGATCCTGGGTGCGATGATAGAATTGTCATAGGCCTGCTGGACGTTCTCGGAGAACAGCTGGATCCATCCGCAGTCGCGAGCGGACATGACGTCACCGTGGTCGTTGTTGATGTTGATAGGTCCGCTGATGGCCCTATTGGCGATGGCCATAATCAGGGGGACCCTCATGGAGGCGGTGATGGGAAGCATCTCCCACATATGGGCTAGACCCTGGGACGCGGTGGCGGTGAAGGTCCTGGCGCCCGCGGACGCGGATGAGGTGCACAGTGTGAGCGCAGAATGCTCAGATTCGACGCACACGAACTCGGTGGCAACCTCTCCATTGGCGACGTACTCGGCGAACTTCTCGACGATAATTGTTTGGGGTGTGATCGGATACGCGGCACACACATCCGGATCGATCTGCTTCCAGGCCAGCGCGACTGCGTTGTCTCCATTGATTGCGATGTCATCTGTCATCTTCACTCCTCCTCCATCGTAATCGCCTTCTTGGGGCAGACCTTCGCGCAGATTCCGCAGCCCTTACAGTGGCTCATCTTGATCTCAGGTATCTTATCGTCCTTGAAGACGATGCTGTTGTCGGGACAGTAGATCCAACACGTGTAGCAGCCTATGCACTTGTTCTGATCGATTATCGGGACGCAGCTTCTCCAGTCCCCAGTGAAGAAATTTTCGGAGTTGCCGGGCATGATGATGCGGCCTCCGACAACCAAGTCCTTGATGTTTGCCATTGCCATTTCACTGCACCTCCTTGTATCCCCTCTTCACTGCGGAGAGGTTCTTAACTATGACTTTGTCGGAGAGCTTACCGGTAAACTTGGTCGTGATCTGGTTCTCCAGCTTCTCGTATGAGACGATGTCTACGCACTTGATCAGTGCCCCAAGCATGACCGTGTTGACCATGGGTTTCCCTATCTCCTTGATGGCGATCTTGATCGCATCGAGGGTGTGGCACTCGGCCTCCGTTCCCAGGGCCTTCTGGAGCTCCTTGGGCGTCCCCGTGTAGTTCGCGAGGATGACTGTGTTCTTCTTGATGCCTCCAGTCACATCCACCTTACCGACGAGGGTCCCGTCCATGATAATGACAACGTCGGGCTCATAAACCTGACTATGGACCCTGATAGGAGTGTCGGCAATCCTCGTGAATCCCCTGATGGGCGCACCCATCCTCTCGGGTCCGAACTCGGGGAAGGCCTTGACGTACATTCCCGCTGCAATGGCGGTCTCGGCCAGGATCTCGTTCGCTGTGA
>CAZXOR010000219.1:0-1767 GCA_964642395.1 uncultured Methanomassiliicoccales archaeon
AGCATCTTTGATCTTGTGTTTGTTCTTGACAACGGTCGTCATGAAGACGCCAGTCATCTCGGCGAGTTCAGTGGTGCTGCCGTGGCCCATGATCTCGGACAGCGCCGCCAGCATGTGTCTGCGCTGTTTCTCGTCTAACTCGGGCATCATCACACCGAGGAATTCCTGTACATCGTTGGAATTGATCACGCAATGCATGGACTGACCATGCAGGATATAAAGATAATTATTAACTTAATTTCTTAACAATTTTTAATTAATATTTGTTCAAAATATTATAATAAGCATATAGCAATCGTTAAACCATGGGGCGTTTCATCGATAAGATCAGGGAGATGGAGAAATTAGAGGAGATGTTCTCTCGCCATTGGTCCACATGTGTGCGATGTACGGAAGGCGGCATGTAGACAATGATCCAGAAGTTCTAAAAGGGAATAGGTTGTCTATCTCATCGCACCCGGAATCACGAAGGAACAGACTATGGAGTCATTCCGTGTGGTCCCCTCTGGGTTCCCGAAGGTGGATCCTGATGCGATCGAGGATGTTGAGTCGCTCCTGGGTGAACTGGGGAAGCTGGTATCCGACACCAGGACGATTGTCGTGATCAATGAATTCTTCAACCTGGCGGATGTATATCCGGAGGCTTCTGCACTGCTGCAGATGTTCATCGACCACAAGCTCGAAGGATTGGATTTCTTCCTGATACTAAGCGGTTTGTTGATCGGCTCCATGGGAACGCATCTGAACCTGAGTTTATCAGTCGATATCTATACGCACACTCACATACGTGCGTGCGTATAGATATCGACTGACAAACTCAAGATCATACCGAGTTTTCTGCCCTTTGGGCATAGCTCTCAAACCTTCCAGATATGCCATAAGTCTTTGGCACTCATCTCACCGGCGAAGAAACTCACCTCCGCCCGCCTGAACTCCTCGATCTTGTCTTTAAAGAACTCCTTGTTCCTGGTCATCGGCTCCGTAAGGCAACAGGAGTTATTACAGGTGACGGTAATGTCATGTCGGTGAAGAAGATGCCGGGCTGTCCGAAAGATATCAAGAGGGAGCTGGGGCTGGTCCAAGTTTACACTGGCAACGGCAAGGGGAAGACCACCACGGCCATGGGGCTGGCGTTCAGGGCCGCTGGACGCGGACTGAACATCATCATGCTGCAATTCCTGAAGCCGCCAAGGGCTACGGGGAACATTTGGCCTCGGAGAGGTTCAAAGGATTCACGATAGAGCCCATGGGAGCCGACCACCTGGTCAGGGAGTCCGTGACCCACGAGGAGGAGATCCTGACCCGCAGGGGCATGGCCAGAGTGGAGGAGGTACTTCTATCCGGGGAGTACGACATGGTCATCTTGGACGAGATCAACAACTCCATGAAGTTTGGGCTGGTCACGCCATAGGAGCTCATAGGCCTGCTAGAGCGCAGGGCCCCCTACACAGAGGTCGTCCTAACCGGGAGGGGCGTTCCCCGGGAGATCATCGACTACGCCGACCTGGTGACCGAGATGACACTCGTCAAGCACCCATTTGACAAGGGGATCATGGCCAGGAAGGGCGTGGAGTACTGATCTTCGAACCGCATGTTCTAACCATAGACTTCGTGAATAGTAACAGCGAGAGGAAATTGACAGTAAAAATAGACGACTGTTCAAGACGGAGAATAGTCCTTTCTACATGATTCAGAGTTGAAACTTGAATAACTAGGAATTGAGTCGGATTGATTTATGGCGTGAATCCTGCAACATACAACACGTTC
>CAZXOR010000220.1:0-1720 GCA_964642395.1 uncultured Methanomassiliicoccales archaeon
CATGGCCGCGAACTCCAAGATCTATCCGGACCTGAGAATCCACAGGGTGATGAATCTGATAGCCAGCACCGTCATGTTCACTACCAGGAGCATGGTCCGGTTAATTGAGGGGCCGTTCTTCAGCACCTTTCCTAAGAAGACGTACACCGTCGCCTACATCGCGGACATCGACCCGTCTGGCGCGGTGTCCAAGGCCACTGACGCGTTGATGTTTGACACCGATCCATCTTTCGGCAAGATGATCGTGCTGGTGAGCTCGGGGTTCGGGACCGCGCAGATCGAGTCAATCTACAGCACGATTGTCAACATGACCGGGATAATCCCGGACATAGTGAAGAGGGAGGACAGGGAGGACACTAAAGTTCTGGTCTTCCTGCCGGTCTCCGGTTTCTGAGAGTCACTCGCCCTTTCTCTCCCAGGGTTTGCCGTACTTTATGATCTTGGCGGCGTCCCCGAAGACGCCCATGATGGTGTTGTACTCGTACTTCGTCGGCAGAGCGCGTCCCATCATGCGCCTGAACATGACTGTGGTCATCTCCCTCCTGTTCTGAGGGTACTCTATGCTCTTCATGAGGTCGCCAAAGAACTCGAACATCTGTTCCTTCTCTCTCTTGTCAGCCGGCTCTGACCTGCGTGGGGTGTGCTCGGCCTGGTAGAACTCGTACATTACGATGGTGGCCGCATGGGACAGGTTCAGGATGGGGTAATCCTCTCCGGTGGGGACGGTGATGAGCACGTCGCAGAGGTTCAGCTCGTCCTGGAGGAGTCCGATGTCCTCCCTCCCGAACAGGATCGTTATCTTCTCTGGATACCCGCGGCAGCGCTCCGCGAACTCCCTCACGGGCACGGAGATGCGAGCATAGTTCCTGTTGCCCTTGGTAGTGACGCCGCTGGTGCCAGCCACGAGGAAGCATCCATCCAGCGCCTCGTCCAGGGTGTCGACAATGTGCACGTCCTCCAGGAGCGAGGAACCATGCTTCGCCCTGCGGTAGGCGTCGTCCCCCAGCTCGCCCGGGTTGACGAGGTAAAGCTCGGACACGCCGAAGTTGGCCATTGAGCGTGCGATGGCTCCGACGTTTCCCTCGAACTTGGGTCTCACAATGACGATGCGCAGATCGGGCATGTTGAGTGGATTGCCCGCCTGTACTTACTTGTATCGTGGGACAGAGGCTCATATACTCGCGGGAGGTTTGAGGGGCATGGAAATCCCCGAGAGTCATCCGAGATACAAGTCGCTCGTGACGAGGGAGCGCCTGGCGGAGATGGTCCAGAGAGGACTGGTCACCCCCACCGGACTGATCTCCCACGGCAGGGGCGAGGCATACGACTACCTGATGGGCGAGCGCACCACCGACGCAGCCATGGAGGCCGAGAGGGCCGCTGCCGCATACCTCCTCAGCGCGGAGAACCCCGTAGTTTGCGTCAACGGCAACGCTGCTGCCCTGGACCCGGAGGGCCTGATCCGCCTGACTGAGACCGTCCCCGCTAGGATGGAGGTCAATTTGTTCCATCGCACGCCGGAGAGGATGGAGGGCCTTATATCCTACTTGGAATCCAAGGGTGCCAGGGATCTGCTGGGGAAAGATCCCGACCGCATGATAAAGGGTCTGGAGCACGACCGTGCCCTGTGCACGTCGAAGGGTATATTCGGCAGCGACGTGATCTTGGTGCCCATAGAGGACGGCGACCGTGCGGAGGCGCTGGTGGCCATGGGTAAGAA
>CAZXOR010000221.1:0-1713 GCA_964642395.1 uncultured Methanomassiliicoccales archaeon
GGATCTGGGTCTGCATCTCCTTGTACATGTCCGTCAGCGCCCAGCCGACGGCCATGGGACAACAGGATCCAAGACTGGTATCCCTTTTAGTGTGGGTCCTAACTACGTAGGACGGGCAGGATCCGCAGGACTTCAGCTGGTCGACGATCGCGTCGATACCGCAGCCGGACCTGGCGGCCAGGGATATCATCCTGGATAGACCGACCATGAAATTGTTGCATCCGCCCGTGGAGCCTTTGTTAAGGTAGGCCTCCATGAGGTCGCCAGTGTCCGGATCGAAGAACGCTGTGCAGTGCAGGCTGCCGCAACCAGTCATCAGCTTCCTCTTCTTCCCGATCACGTTATCGCCGACCTTCTCGACGATCCCGCGCTTCTCTGGCTTCTCCTCCTCCTTCACCACAGATGTGGAGACAGGCTCGAGGCTTTTTTCCTTGGTAGACAGGATGCCCAGGCGTTTGCAACCGTCGCGAAAGACGGTGACACCCTTGCATCCGGACTCCCAGGCATACATGTAGATGTTGTACACGTCCGCCTCGGGGAACTCCTCCGGCAGATTCACGGTGGAACTGATGGAGGCATCGATGTGGCTCTGCCAGGTGGCCTGCATGTCAATCCTTTGCCTGTAATCCAGGTTCTGGGCGGTGACAAAGAAGTCCGGCAGATCCTCCTCCATGACCTCGGAGTGGGCGTTCATGTAGGCCTGGACAATGGGGGTGTAGACCTTGTAGTATTCGTCGTGGTCAGAGAGAGAGGTAGTCCTCCTCTCATAAGATATCGCGAATATCGGCTCGATCCCGCCGGAGATCCCGAACATGGTGGATAGGGTGCCGGTAGGAGCGATTGTCAGCAGTTGGGAGTTCCTGAGTCCGTTTTTCAGCACGAGTTTCTTCGTCTCCTCAGATGCGTTAGCCTTAAAGAATGGGGAATCCACGATTTGCTGGGGGACGCACTTGGGGAACATGCCCAGCTCCCCGGCGAGTACGGCAGACTCGTTGATAGCTGTGTCCATCATTAGCTTGCCCAGTTTGTCGCAGAAGTCCACAGACTCCGGGGTGCCGTATTTATAGCCCAGCATGATGAGCATGTCCGCCAGACCCATGATCCCGAGGCCGATCTGTCTCCAGTTGATGACGGACTCCTTTTGCTCCTGGAGCGGGTGGAGCAGAAGACCCTCCTCCAGTACGTCGTTGAGGCCGCGGACGCAGATCCTCACCGCCTGGGTAAACTCGTCCACCTGGAACTTGCCGTTGCTAACGAATGCCGCTAGGTTGATGCTCCCTAGAAGGCAGCTACCCCCTGCAGGGAGGGGTTCCTCGGCGCAGGGGTTGGTCCCGGCGTAGGAGTAGTTGGGGAACTAGCTGAGCAGGTTCCAGTCGGAGATCCTGTCCCAATAGAGACAGCCGGGCTCACCGTAGTCCCAGTTGGCGTGACACATCTTCTCGAAGAACTCGGTGGCGTTCAAGTCCTTCCTGATCTTTTGGTTGCTCTCAGGACGGTCGAACCTCTGGACAAAAGACCTCCTGTCTCTGACACACTCCATGAACTCGTCGGTGACGCGGATGGACATATTGGCCTTGGTGACCCTCTCCAGGTCAGTCTTGACCGACATGAACTCCTCCAGATCGGGGTGGTCGCAGGAGATTGTGAGCATGAGCGCGCCGCGGCGCCCGTGCTGGCCGATGAGGCCGGTGACCATGGAGAACAGGTCCGTGA
>CAZXOR010000222.1:0-1686 GCA_964642395.1 uncultured Methanomassiliicoccales archaeon
AGAAGGTGTTGTACAAGGAGGAGCCGGAGGAGTCCATCCAGGTGTCGAAGACGTCAGTGCAACCGACCAGCTTGCCGCCGCACTCTGGGCACCTTTCCACTGGTGGCGCATCCAGGGTGGGATCGCAGTAACACATCTCCTTGGTGGCGCAGACCGCATGTCCGCACTTGGAGCACTCCCACACCGGGATTGGGGTGGCGAAGATCCTCTGCCTGCTCAAGACCCAGTCCCACTCCAGCGAGTTTGTCCAGTCTTCGAGCCTGATCTTCATGAACTCTGGGAACCAGTTGATCTCCCTCGCCCTCTCCAGGATCTTGTCCCTGAAATCGGTGGTCTTCAGGAACCACTGAGGCAACTGCAGGTACTCGATGGGAGAGTGACACCTCCAGCAGATGGAGACCTGCTGGGGGTTGTCTTCCTGTCTTACCATAATGCCCTGATCCTTCAAGTCCTGGATTACAGCCTCCCTGGCCTCCAGCACGGTCATGCCGGCGTACTTCCCGGCCAGATCGGTCATCTTACCGCACTCATCGATCCCCCTCTCCATCTCGAAATGGTACTTCATAACCCACTCCAGGTCGTCCTTGTCCCCGATGGTGCAGATCATGACGGTGCCGGTCCCGTAGTCCATCTGGACTTCGGGGTCAGCAATGACCCTGACCCTCTTGCCGAACAGGGGTGCGATGAGTTCCTTGCCTATCAGTCTGGCCTTCTCCCTGTCGTCGGGGTGGACGGCCACGGCCTTGCAGGTACATAGCAGCTCGGGCCTGGTGGTGGCTATGATCACGTCGTCAGAGGACCCGTCGGCGACTTTGAACCTGATGTAGTTGAGCTTATTGACGTTGTACCTGTACTCCACTTCGGCATCGGCCAAAGCGGTCATGCACCCGGGGCACCAATTAACAGGGAAGTTCGCCTTGTACACGAGGCCGCGGTTAAACAACTTCACAAAAGAGAGCTGGGTGATTCTTCTGTAATAGGGGGCGTCGGTCTGATAGTATATGCTGGGATCCATGCTATAGCCCAGGATTTCGAAGTGGTGGGTCATCTCTTCGATGAACCCGTTGGCGTACTCCTCGCAGAGCCTCCTGTATTCCTGCCTGGGGGTGTCCAGCTTGGTGATGCCGTGTTTCTTTTCCATCTTGACCTCGATCGGCGTCCCGTTCACGTCGAAGCACAAGGGGAAGAACACGTTGTACCCGCGCATCCTCCTGTAGCGAGCGGCGAAGTCGATGAGTGAGTACCCGGTGGCGTGACCAAGGTGGAGCGACCCGGACGTGTACCTCGGCGGGTTATCGATGCTGAAGACTGGCTTGTCGGAGTCTGGGTCGAAGCGGTAGATCTCCTCTATCTTCCACATCTCCTCCCAGCGTTTCTCAATGGTTGAAGCGTCGTATTGTGTCATGGCTAATGCTCTGCGTAACGACGGGTGCTATAAAGCCATTATCAAACTGGAATGCGTGCGCGTCACGGCGGTTGGATATGGCGCTGACACGGTCAGAGGAACCAAGACCGACTGGACCAGCCTTTCTTTCAGGGGCTGGACGGGTTTCCATTGATCCAATTAAGAATATGTTAATAAATAATTTTATTTTCTCCCTCAGAGATAACGTAATTCCATTCTCAGTGCTACTCATCTACCTTGATGTTCAGAGATTCCATCTTCATGTCCGAGACCTTGATTCC
>CAZXOR010000223.1:0-1661 GCA_964642395.1 uncultured Methanomassiliicoccales archaeon
GCGGCCGAATGATATCCGGCCGTGATTTCAACCATTACCACATATTGCAGAAAATCGGACCCCATATATCGCTCTTGTCCTGGAACATCTCGATAATGATCGCCTTGATGGTGTCGTTTCACACCAGGGCCACCGCCAGACCGAATGCCGCCGTGATCAGGGACGTGAAGGTCTCCAGCAGCTGCGTCTTGAACTCGTCTGCCTTTGCGGACATGCACCGAAGATTACGTTTGATCTAGTTGAAACTAACCTCTGGATGGAATGATGGTGCGGGAGAAGGGATTTGAACCCTTGAACCGCTAAGGACGAGATCTTAAGTCCCGCGCCTTTGGCCAGCTCGGCCACTCCCGCACTCGTTCCTATATCTGCGTCACATCTTAAGTCATACATGTCCCGTCATATATCTGCAACCCCATGACACCGCGATGGCTTATAGGATCCCGCCGGAGGACGAGGTGGCCCGCGCCATAGAGAACTGCCTGGCCCGCACCCCGCATATGCGCTCCCAGAAGGAGCTCTGCAAGGTGGTGTCAGCGGAGCTCATATGCCTCGATCCCGACTATCGCATCGGGGTGGAGCGGATCCGGAGAATCGGGATCTCCAGACAGCTTTTCAAACTGGAGATCAGGTATGCCGATATCGGGAAACCTGCCGGCAAGTGGTGCCCGGTGTGCGGCTCCATTCTGTTATCCGTAAAAAACAGGACCTTAGAAAGGGAGACCGTGGAGGTAATGCGCAGGTGCAAGGTCTGCGGATACTCCGCCAAGGGGGGATGCTCCAAGCCCGCCAGGCACTCCATAAAGAGGCAGATATGACATTGGACAGGACTGAGAAGACGGCGATGCTCAAGGAAGCCGAGCTCATGCTTGTCGAAGCTATGAACCTCGCCAACGCTACGCTCAGAATGTCCGGCATGGAGGCCTGAGCCGGGAACGTCAAAGACAGAATCAGAGACATCGCCTTCAGCACCGACGGCGGGAGCCTCCGCAACTTGGCGCCGGACATGGAGCGCCTGGAAGACGATCCGGGCTGAACACAACCGTTCGTGTCACCCAAGAATTTCTTCGACGGTAAAGGTATTTCACAGTCCTGAGCAATGTTTGAAGAGAGGGCTCAGATGAAGATTTGGGAGTTCACGAAAGTCAACGTATCATCGATAAAGGTGAACAGCTGGATGTCCGACACCATGGGTCTCGTCGACGGGGGATGCGTTTACAGCACCCTGTTTAAGCATCCCGCCGCCGGCCCTAAGGACTACGAGATCATTCTGTCGGTTTTCCCCCAGGAGAACTACCGTACACTGACCCACATCACGATGTACCTCGACGACGTGCCCGGCTCCAGCGCCCAGGCTGCCAGCTTCCTAGCGTCCAAGGAAATCAACATCCTCAATTCCGTGTCACTCAACGGCATATCCGACACAGTCATCGTCTGGAATCTCATAGCCGACATGAACTTCGCTGGAGAGGGGGATATCCTCAGGAAGAAGTTCGAGGCCCTCAAGTCGAAGGACAACCCCTGTGTATCCAAAATCAAGAGAATCGACTTCAAGTCCGCCGAGATCGGAAGGCTGTTCAAGGGCAACAAGACCGCCAACGGCAAACAAGAGATCCGCCGCGGATACCCGTCCGGCATCAAGAACGGGTGCTTCGACGTCTCCG
>CAZXOR010000224.1:0-1648 GCA_964642395.1 uncultured Methanomassiliicoccales archaeon
AGTGGCTGCTGCAGCCCATGATCTCGGATAGCGCTACCAGCATGTGTCTGCGCTGCTTTTCGTCCAACTCGGATATCATTACGTCGAAAAACTCCTGTACATCGTTAGAATCAACCACGCACTGCATGGATTAACAATGCAAGATGTAGAGATAATCATTAGTTTAATTTTATAACACACCCCTGACTATCTTGACGTCCATCTTCCTAAACCTCCTCAGATACATGATGAAGGTATCCGCCATCCAGATCACGTCCTCACGATGGACGAACATTTCCCTCATCTCCTGAGGCACGTCGTGGCAGACCACGAGACTCAGGTTGTCCACCGCCTCATCATCACCTCGCCCGGGCGGGCGAACCTGCCGTCGCAGTACAAGATGCAGCGGTGCCTCCTGTTGGAGTAACGAGAATGCCGCAGTTGTCCAGCCTTATGTCGCCAGACACGTGGCATATTGATGTCTCGATGTCCTTCACAGTCTCAATAATGTCATCGTTCAGAGGTTCGACGCGGATGACCTCGTCCATCGAACGGAGGGTGCTGAGGAAGTTGTACTCGGAGATCATAGACGGTATATTGAACACCTGCTCTTAACCGGTTCCATGGATGGATACATTGGATTAATATTCCAACATAACTACAACACATAGCCAGACCCGGCCCTGATCATACCAAATTTGAGCAGACTAACCAACCATTAAATAAAATCGAATCAGTCTCGCGAGTAATGAGGAAGCTGATCATCACCGAGAAAGTGAACGCCGCCAGGAGGATCTCGACCATTCTTTCGGACGGGAAGTCCCATTCCTTCACAACGGGCGGAGTCACGGTGATATCATTCGAGTTCGGAGGCGACGACTACGATGTTGTCAGTCTCAGAGGGCACATCATCGAGCTGGACTACCCCAAGGAGTACAACGACTGGAGCGGCACCTCCCCGGTGGACCTGGTGTACGCTCCTCAGGTCAAGGCCGTCAGGGTAAAGTCTATCCTCAGCATGATCAAGAACCTTGCGGCCAAGGCCGACGAGATCATCATAGCCACCGACTACGACAGGGAGGGAGAGCTCATTGGAATAGAAACCATCCGCGAGGCGGGCGTCGACATGGACATCGTTCGCAGGGCGAAGTTCAGCGCCCTCACCAAAGGGGAGGTAGATAACGCTTTTAAGAATCTCACCAAACCTGACGAGAGGCTGGCGGATGCCGCCGAGGCCAGGCAGATCATAGACCTCGCCTGGGGGGCGGTCCTGACCAGGCTCATATCGCTGTCGTCCGGGCAGGTGGGAAAAAACTTCATGTCCGTAGGGAGAGTCCAGAGCCCTACGCTCAAGCTCCTTGTCAACAGGCACGAGGAGATCGAAAGTTTTGTGCCCAAGCCGTACTGGGACGTCGTCGGCAAATTTGGGATCCTGGCGTTCAAGGGCTCCCACTAGTTCAACCCTTTCTGGGACAAGGAGGAGGCGGAAACCGTGCTGTCCGTGGTGAACAAGCAAACTCATGGGACCGTGGAGTCCTTCGAGGTTACTCCCAGGGAGGAGTATAGGCCAGCGCCTTTTGACACCACGTAGATGCAGGTCGAAGCCAACAAGATCGGCATCCCGCCGACCACCGCCATGAAGCTGGCGGAGGACCTGTACACCGGTGGA
>CAZXOR010000225.1:0-1628 GCA_964642395.1 uncultured Methanomassiliicoccales archaeon
GCCCGAGTTCACCCAGCTGGACCTGGAGATGTCGTTCGTGGATATGAAGGACATCCAAGACCTGATAGAGGGTATGATGGCCTACATCTGGAAGGGGCTCTATGGGCAGGAACTCCAGATCCCCTTCCCACACATCGCCTACCGCGATGCCATGGAGAGGTTTGGCTCGGACAAACCCGACATGAGGTATGGTCTGGAGTTTGTCAAGCTGACTGATGTGGTAAGAGGCGCCTAGTACAAGATTTTCCAGAACGTTATCGCCGATGGCGGCATCATCGCCGGAATAAACCTCAAGAAGAACATCGCCGGAGACAGGATCGGCAGGAATGACAGGGACAGGTACATCCACTACGCCAAGAAGGTGGGCCTCGGAGGACTCACATGGATGTGGGTCGAGAACGAGAAACTGGAGAGCAACATTACGAAGTACTTCACACCAGAGATCTTGGAGAACATCAAGGTCGCCATGGACGCAGAGGAGGGCGACGTGCTGCTACTCATCGCCGGGCCCTGGAAGGCCACATACGAGGGCGGGGGGGTCGTCAGGAAGAAGATCGCTGAGGACCTCGGCCTGATCCCGGAGGACCAGTTCCAGTTCTTCTGGATGGACGAGTGTCCCATGTTCGAGGTCGACCCCGTATCCGGGAAGTACAACTCATTCCATCACCCCTTCGTTCTGCCCCAGAACGACCTGGACGATGAGTACGTTGGGGGAGCCTGCTTCGACCTCTGCCTGAATGGCAACGAACTCGGATCGGGATCGCTGCGTATCTACAACGCTGACCTTCAGAGGGCGGTGTTCCACAAGCTCGGTTTAAACGTTGAGAGGATTGAGGAGAACTTTGGGTTCTTTATGGAGGCTCTCAGCTACGGTGCGCCCCCGCATGGAGGAATCGCTGTCGGTGTGGATAGGTTGTGCGCTATACTGCTCGGGAAGGACACTATCAGGGAAGTCATCGCCTTCCCGAAGAACAAGAGGGCGGTTTCCCCGCTGGACTGGTCCCCCGAGAAGGTGGACGACGCCAAGCTAGAGGAACTTCAGATCATCTCCCTAGTGGGCGACATCGACTTCAGTGACGTTGACGACTTGGCCGAGGAGTGACCGTGAAACCGTGGGGCCAAGGCCCCATTTTATCATTTAATCTCATCAAAAAGTGTCTTATCACCGTTGAATTATTTAGCATGTGTAAATCATTAAATAGACCAGAAGTTTTCTACGATGACGTACTAAAACATTGAATATGGATCCCAATCGATTCAATCGTTTTCGGACCTATTTCCAATCCTGCGACCTCTCCAGAGGGTCGCAGGTGTATATTTTTCGTTGTTTTGGACTATGGAAAAAATGGGTTTAGATAGTATGTTGTAGATAAATAACGTACTATATTTTGAGATTTACATAGGAGTGCCGAAGGAGATCAGAATGGTCAAGAGACCGAGGAATATAGTAGTTATGGAGAACAAGATGGACAGTTCGAATAAGTATTCGGTTTGTAAGAGGAAGGACATGAAGTATGTCAGCGACTCCAATCCGCAGCCAATAAACAGGGCTGTCATCGGGTACATCGTCGATACAAGTACGTGCCGCTGCTGGAGGAAATCGCTTGCAGCGGTTCGGAGGAGCTGCC
>CAZXOR010000226.1:0-1282 GCA_964642395.1 uncultured Methanomassiliicoccales archaeon
TCAGCGACAGGAAGAGGCCCGGACCCGACAGGAGGTCCATCGAGATCTCCAAGATTATCTCCGAGGCCCTGGAGAGGGTTGTTCTCACTGAGCTGTACCCCCGCGCCTCCATTGACGTGTACATCGAGATCCTGCAGGCCAACGCCGGCACCAGGTGCGCCGGGCTGACCGCAGCCTCCGTCGCGCTGGCGGATGCCGGGATTCCTATGAGGGATGTCATCCCCGCCATCGCCGCGGGGAAAGCCGATGGGCACGTTCTTTTAGACCTGAACAAGGAGGAGGACAACTACGGACAAGCCGACGTTCCGATAGCGATCATGCCCTCCACAGACGAGATTGTCCTCCTGCAGATGGATGGCAACATGACCCGTAAGGAGTTCGACCACGCGATCGAGCTCGCCGTGAACGCCTGCCACGAGGTCCACGACCTCCAGGTGGACGCCCTCAAGAGGCGCTACTCCAAGCCTGCATAGGAGGGGTCTTAATGAGCAACGAGATAATGTCTGAGATTAAGCGCGATCACATTCTGAAGCTTCTTGCCGACGGTAAGAGACAGGACGGCCGCGGTGTAACCGACGTCAGGAAGATCCAGATCGAGACAGACTGCATCGAGTCCGCTGACGGGTCCGCCAGAGTCAAGCTCGGGAAGACCGAGGTCATCGCGGGGGTCAAGATCATCCCCGGTGTACCCTTCGGCGACACCCCCAACCTGGGTGTCCTGACCACCGGCGTCGAGCTGATCCCCATGGCCCACCCTATGTTCGAGTCTGGTCCCCCAGGTGAGGATGCCATCGAGCTGGCCAGGATCGTGGACCGCGGGATCCGTGAGTCCGGTATGGTCGACGTGGAGAGGCTCTGCATTGTCCCCGGCGAAGAGGTGTGGATGTGTTTTGTGGACATCTACGCTCTCGATTACGATGGCAACCTGTTCGACGCTGCGAACCTTGCCGCGGTCAGCGCGCTCAAGTCCGCCATTATCCCCGGCGAGCAGTATGGCAAGGGCGAGAACACCTCCTTACCTATTACCTGCATCCCGATTTCGGTGACGGAGACCAAAGTTAGAAATACTTTAATAGTAGACCCTGACTACGACGAAGAGCAGATTTCATCCGCACGTCTGACGGTTACTACAGATGACGTCGGCAACTTCAGGGCGATGCAGAAGGGCGGCTGCGGTTCCATAACCCTCGACGAACTCAATCTCTGCCTTGACAGGGCCGTGGAGATCGGTGCGAAAATAAGAAAGATCATCGGGTGAGTTTCAATGGCAAAGAGAACAGAG
>CAZXOR010000226.1:1292-1613 GCA_964642395.1 uncultured Methanomassiliicoccales archaeon
GAAGGCAGGCAGCTCCGGTAGGTTCGGTGCGAGGTACGGTGTCATCGTCCGCAATAGAATCAAAAACATTGAGGCCCAGCAGAAGGCCAAGTACGAGTGCCCCGTATGCCACCACACCTCCGTCAAAAGGGAGAGCTCGGGCATCTGGTACTGTAAACATTGCGACACTAAGTTCGCGGCCGGAGCCTACAGCCCAAAGACGAAGAAGGAACTGTCCCAAGTCAGCGAGAACTGAATCGAAGGTGATTCAATTGTACAGATGCGCCAAGTGCAATGAGCCCGTCAGGAACGTCAACGCCCGGGGGCTTCAGGGTGAGAAAT
>CAZXOR010000227.1:0-1610 GCA_964642395.1 uncultured Methanomassiliicoccales archaeon
TAGGCAACTTCCTCCAGGGAACCACGAGGTGGCTCATGAACGACCCCAACTCCAGCATGTCCCGCATCATGGACTCGATCTCCCCGGACATACCCATCGTGTTTGTCAACGTGGACTACAGCACCAGCCCGTACGAGGGCTTACAAGCATACGAGTGGGGCTTCATCAAGGAAGGCGTCGGATGCGGCGGGGCCTCACTAGGGGCCATAATCGAATCTGCCGGCAAGATAACCTGCGGGGATCTCCAGAGCAGGGTCCACGAGATCTACAAGAAGATAATGGGCTTCTGAGCCCTTCTTTTCCGGAAAGAAAGGCATCCCCTTTCCTCAACCCTTGGTTCTCTACTTAGAACCGTTGGGAACAAGGATGATCCGGACCCGACAGTCACTCCTTGAAGTACCTGCGAGCCAGCTCTAGCTCCCTTGGCGTGTTGACGTTGACCGAGAGCTCCACCCAATTTGTCTCGAAGAGGTACTCCTCAAGGTACTCCCCAGTCAGCGTTTTGGGACGGTTCATTATGCACAATCCCGACAACACCCAGTTCCTGCCCCCGTACTCCCTAGTGTAGGATGGGACGATCCCCGTTCTTAGGACAGTTTCCTGGTCGACAACGGCTATGGCGGAGTCCATATTGCCCGGTCTGAAGTACTCGATGAACGCGTCTACTACCTCGGTGGTAATCAGCGGCAGGTCTGAGGGGCAGGTGAGCACGTACTCTCCGTCCATGACCCTGAACGCGTCGTGGAGGTCGTCCATGAAGCTCTTCCCTGAGGTGCGGATGGTCTTCACGCCGACGTTGTACAAGTATCTTTCAGTCTCCGGAGTGTTGTCGCTTACGGAGACCAGCAGGTGGTCTATGTGGAACGAGGCGGTCAGTGCATCCACTACTCTCTGAACGGTGTGTTTGTCGCCGACCATCTGCATGGGCTTCTCGATGCTGCACTTTCCCATGCGGATTCCCTTTCCGCCCGCGTTTATCAGCGCCTGCAACTTGAATCACCCGGGCCAACAAATGGAAGGCAGCGCCATTGCAAGTATGACCACGGGCCTCGCGATTTCGTTCGTTGCCCCGAGGATGTCACCGTTTACCATACCGAACACGGAGTTTGCCTTCTTTGCCATCAGGTACCCAACAACAATAGATAGGATGACGGCGAACACCACGCCGAAAGCCACCGGGACCATATCTATAAAGGATGGCTTGTACAGCTGGTCGTAAATGAGCGAGGCGACAACGGCCAGGACCAACCCAAGAACCAGGCTGATGACGGTGGACATCACTAGAGACCTGATGGTGGTCATGGAGACCTGCCTTCTCGCCATACCATTACCGGGCTTTCCGTATGCGGCCCCAGCCACCATAGAGTTCTTCACCATGATCTCCACCACCGGGGCAAAGACCAGGATCCAAAGTCCAGTGACACAGTACAGAGAGACAGTGATGAGGATGGTGACCAGCGCGACACCGATCCCGCCCGCTCCGATGAGCGTGTCCTTCAGAGCGCGGACATGGTCCTCCCTGGTGCCGGAAACGATCATGCCGTCGCCGAAATCGGTCAGCCCGTCGAAGTGGATGAACTTGCTGCCGATGTACACGGTCGCGATGGCCG
>CAZXOR010000228.1:0-1577 GCA_964642395.1 uncultured Methanomassiliicoccales archaeon
AATCCAACGCAATTTCTGGTTATTCAAATTTCAACTTTGAATTATATAGAAGGCTGTGCGATTAGAACAGCGTCCCGTACGTTAATAAGGAAGGAAGCGATGCTCCGGAACATGGCCGAAATGGACCTCAAGATCCCCACTGTACTCACATCGGAGGAGCTAATGGAGAAAGCCTTCCACAGGGCGTCGAAAATCCACAAAAACGGGACAAACGCGTTAGATGGGAGGAAGAAGACAACGCTGGCGAAGGTCACCGCCTCCGGGGACATCGTGGTCACGGCCCTGAACGGATATGTCGATAGATTCCCCAGGCTAGACAAGGAGGATGACTTCTTCCCGGAGCTGGTGGACATCGTGATCGGCATCGACCGCTACAAAAAGGCCCTAGGCGACGTCAACTGGTGCGCTGGCAAAGCGGAGAAGCTGAAGAACGACACACTGAGGGACATCCGTCGTACCAAGGACCCCGATATCATCGAGGCCACTAGGAGGAGCTTCTACGGAAGGCTGAATTCCTATGTGGACAGGATCTCGGACGACCTCTTGTTCCTACAGGAGACCAAGAACAAGTTTAGGAGGTTTCCCGCCGTGGACCCCGGCCTCCCGACGATCGTCATCGCCGGGTTCCCCAACGTGGGCAAGAGCAACCTAGTCACCGTGTTGTCTTCCGCCACCCCGGAGATCGCTCCCTACCCGTTTACCACCAAGGGCGTCATCGTCGGGCACATCAAGGATGACTGGCGCAGATACCAGATCATAGACACCCCCGGGCTGTTGGATAGGCAGTTCGACGAGAGGAACGATATTGAGAAGCAAGCCGTCCTCGCCCTAAGATACCTGACCGACATCATGCTGTTCGTCATTGACCCCTCTGAGACCTGCGGCTTCCCCCTGGAGATGCAGGAGAGGCTGCTTAAGACCATGGAGAGAGAATTCCCGGGCGTGCTGATCATCATCGCGGAGAGTAAGTGTGACGTCCTGAAGACTGACGACGGCAGAATCTGCTTCTCCGCCTATACCGGCGAGAACATGGACGTCTTGACCGAGACGATCATGAGGGAGCTCAGGACGGTGGCCAGACACAAGGTCGCCGATGCGGAACTGGAAGAGGCCGAGCGATGACCGACGGCCCCGCGATGAGTCGGGAAATGGAAGACTACTTCGCCGAGCTCTCCGCCAAAAAGGACGAATGCTACGCCATAGCTGAGAAGGCCAGGTCCATGGGCTTCGACCCGGAGACCTTCGTGGAGATACCCCAGGCAGAGGACTTGGCGTCCCGCGTGGAGAAGCTCCTCAGAGACTACCACGTGGAGGGCGTCGCAGAAGATATTCGCAGGCTCACGACCGAATACGGGAACCGCGAGCTGGTCGCCCTCATGGTAGCCAAGGAGATGGCCAGGAGGCCCGCCGAGAGTATCGAAAAAGCCATGGACAGGGCCGTCAGAGTTGGACTGGCGGTGCTCACAGAGGGGATCCTCGTGGCCCCCCTGGAGGGCATAGCTGATACCCGTATCAGGAAGAACCCAGACGGGAGCAACTACGTGGACCTGGTGTTTGCAGGGCCGATCAGGGCCGCG
>CAZXOR010000229.1:0-1554 GCA_964642395.1 uncultured Methanomassiliicoccales archaeon
ATCAATCCAACTCAATTACTGGTTATTCAAGTTTCAACCTTGAACCATATAGAGGGTTTTCGACACCAGCACCGCCCTGCTGGTGTCCATCAGCGAGATCATAGACAAAATTATAGTGATCACCACCACTGAGTAGAAGTTGTCCATCAACTTCGATATCACGGTCTGGCCTAGTTGGTCCATGGTGGACCCCTGTCTCAGTAACTCAAAGATTCCCCTCTCGGAGATGCTGCTGACCGAGATTCCCCCTTGAGTATCGGCAACTTGGAGTACCCGATAGCCTTCATGAGGTCTGACGCCTAGTGCACTCTGTCGGTGCTCTGGACGATCACTACCTTGTCCGAAGCCACGTCGGCTGCCGTGAGGTCCCTCTTCTCGTTCCTCTTCATGCCGTCCAGGGTCTCGAACAGCTTTACCACGATTTCGTAGCTGATGGACATCCTCCCGCACTCAATCTTCGTTATGGTGTTCTGGCTGACCCCCGATGCCGCTGCTAGCTCGGTCTGCGTAATGTTCAGGGTCTTCCTTATGCGCTTGATGTCGGAGACGGGGGGGGGGGGAATTTATGCTACGTCATCATAATATTCCCATAGAATAATTCCAACAATGTTGTTTATTAAGGGCATGATACTGCTAGTCTTAGAGAGGTGTAAACCCAGATGAACAAGAACATCTATGTCGAGGGCCTCAACGAGGTCATCGTACCCATGAAGAAGGTTGAGATTGTTGAAAGGAAAGGAATCGGGCACCCAGACAGCGTCGCCGACGCCTTGGCTGAGGAGGTCAGCAAAGCCCTTTGCAAAATGTACAAAAAGGAGTTCGGACACGTCCTCCACCATAACACCGACGAGACCCAGATCGTCGCCGGTCAGGCCGCCCCTAAGTTCGGCGGAGGCCACATCATCGACCCGTCTTACATCCTCCTAGTCGGACGCGCCACCACTCACATCGAAGAGGGCAAGGACCTGAAGTCCCTCCCTTGCAAACCTGTCGCTTTGAAGGCCGCCAGAGAGTACCTCCGCAAGACCTTCCCCAACCTCGACGTCGACTCTGAGGTCATCCTAGACGCCAAGCTCGGGATGGGGTCCGACGACCTCACAGGGGTTTACAAAGCATCTGGCCACCTGGCCAACGACACGTCATTTGGAGTTGGCTACGCTCCCTTCTCCGTCACGGACAACCTGGTTCTCAAGACCGAGGAGTACATCAACGGCGCCATGAAGGCCAAGCTCCCCGAGACCGGACAGGACGTCAAGGTCATGGCCTCTAGAGTCGGAGACGACATCACCCTGACCGTCGCCTGCGCCATGATCGACAAGCGCATTGACGACGCTGGATATTATAAATCCTCCATTGAACAGCTCTACGATAGGGTCTATGACAACGCCTTGAAGATTATCGGCAACGAGAGGATCAACTTCAAGCTGGAGATCAACACTGGTGACGATTACGACCGCGGCGTGTATTACCTGACCTGCACCGGCATGTCCCAGGAGATGGGAGACGATGGGTCTGTGGGTAGGGGCAACAGGTGTAACGGGCTCATCACGCCCT
>CAZXOR010000230.1:0-1546 GCA_964642395.1 uncultured Methanomassiliicoccales archaeon
TCCTACAACAATTCTAGTTTGCTGGTTAATCTAAGTTCCTAAACTTGCCTTTTCAACTTTAAATTATATAGAGCTTGCCAGGTTTGAAAACTAGTACTGCATCTCGGTCATCATGATAGTCTGCGCCAGCCGCCGCACCGATATCCCGGCTTTTCATTCGGAGTGGATGATGAACAGGCTGAGAGCCGGCTATGCGCTGGTGAGGAACCCGGTGTCTAGGAGGACAGTTTACAAGGTAGACCTGACCCGGGACAACGTGGACTGTATATTCTTTCTGACCAAGGACCCGCGCCCGATGGTCCCTCACATGAGGGAGATTTCCCGCATGGGCCACATGACCGTCTTCCATGTGACCCTGACCCCATATGGGAGGGATCTGGAGCCAGGCGTGCACCTCAAGGCCGACATCAGCTACGCCTGCGAGGAAATCGCTAGGAGGATCGGCAGGGACAGGATGGTTTGGAGGTACGACCCAGTGATCCTGAATAAGGGGATATCCCTCGAATACCACCGCAGAAAGTTCTCCATGATTTGCAGCGAGGCGTCTAGATGGACCGACCGCTGTGTGTTCAGCTTCGTGAACCTTTACGAGAAGCTCATACACCTGGAGCACTCCGGGGTGATTAGAAGGGTCTCTCCGGGGGAAATGGATGCCTTCATGAGAATGGCGTCGGCGGTGGCCGCCGATCACAGGATTTCTCTGAGCTGTTGCTGCGGCACCTGGGACCTCACGGGGTACGGCATAGAGCACAGGGCTTGCCTAGATAGGGTCACCATAAGATCCCTGGGTATCCCCTACGAGACCCAGGCCGCGCCCCTGAGAGAGGGGTGCACCTGCGTGAAGAGCATTGATATAGGAGAGTACGGGACCTGCGGCCACGGCTGCATCTACTGCTACGCCGGACAGAGGGATCCGAACCAGTCTAGGAGAAGGCTGTACTCCGCCGATACCGAGCTGTTGTGGGGGGCAATAACTCCGAGGGACAGGATTGTAGATTTCAGGGGTAGGGAAGCGAGACGCATCGATGGTTATATGTGAGAATTGAATCGCATTATCATGGATTTATTGAGTCTGGTGCTCATCGCGGTCAGCCTGACCACGGACGCGTTTGCAGTATCCATGTGCAAGGGTCTCGTCATGAGGAAGCCCGCTATAAAATCCATCTTCATCGTCTGGATATGATTCGGGATCTTCCAGGCGCTAATGCTCGCGATATGGTATGTCCTCGACAGTTCCTTCTACAACTATATATCCGACTATGATCACTGGATAGCCTTCATCCTGTTGGCGATGATAGGCCTCAATATGATACGTGAAACACTGTCCGGCGACGAGAATAGCGTGGACGACGACACCAAGTTTAGGACGATGCACGTCCTGACGATGGCCACGAGCATTGACGCGCTGGCCGTGGAGAGCTAAGCTATCAAAGTCTGTATCAGGTACCCGATGAACATAAAGGTATCGAGCCTGAGTTTGTCACTTGTCCGCAGTAGTGTGTGCGCACGTACGTGCGTGAGTCGCTGACTGCCCCGATCATCTTCT
>CAZXOR010000231.1:0-1542 GCA_964642395.1 uncultured Methanomassiliicoccales archaeon
TGGCCTTCAAGACTGTGGATGTCAACGACGGGAGGCTCAAGGACCTCATCCCCGCCGGTGCGGTCAGGAAGGACCCGATGTTCTCATGAGCAACCAACCATCCGCTCCACGGGCCTACTGGCCCGCACCATTATATCCTCGGGAAGGACGACCTCGTTCCTCATGATCTCCAGTACCTTCGCGACGGACTCGGCGTGGCCATCTTCATCACCCCTTACAAGGTGTACTTTGGGAAGTGGAACCTCTTGCCGGGGCACTTACGCTCCAACCTGTGGCGCATGCTAGCCTCGGTGAGTACGATAAACTCCTCCGCAGGCGAGGACCTGCAGTGGGTGGCCATCCTTTCATTGAATCCGATTACGTCGGCTACGTCCAGAACATCGGCCTTGTACTCGAGGTGCGCCAAGACCTCGGTGCTCGGATGGGCCTTCCTGAGCTTGCGGACCTGCTGGACGGAGATGAACTGGTGGATGGGGCAGAACCGTCTCAGAGGACGACCTCCTTCCCGGGGCATCATGACGCCGCGTAGCGTCCTAGATTCCCGTCCGGGACGAAGACCGCGCCCTCTAATTCAAAGGAGAATACGATGTCCACAGCGTTAGACAAAGTGCAGTACACGTTCATCTCGGCCTTGCATACAGCAGTGGAGTTCACGTACCAGACCACCTCCTTTCCTGGGTTGGCCTCCCTTACAGTAACGATCTGCTTCGGGCTGCACATCTGCGCCATGAGCACACCACCACCGGGTCCGGGTTCAGGACTGTCCTCTCTGGGTTAAGGATCGTGGTTGTCTCAGCCATGAATGTGACGCCGCAGAACACTATGACATCGACATTTACTTCGGTCGCCTTGATCGAGAGCCCCAGTGAGTCGCCGACGTAATCGGCGATGTCCTATACCTTTGGCAGGCCGTAGTTGTGGTGATGATGACCGCGTTCCTTTCTGTCTTGAGCCTAGCGATTCTCTCTCCGACGGATTCCATGCCGTGTGCACTTAATATATAATTAAGGTGATGCGTATACGCGAATTCACGCGGCGATCAGCCCCTTTGATATAGAGGTTCCCACATGGAGAATTGATGGCAGGAAGAGACAAGATGGCGGCTGGGAGGTTCTCGTGCACCGACCGGGACAGAGCAGCCTTCGAAGCCGGCATCAAGATGGGTACGATCTACCACCAGTTCGTCGGCACTCCGGTGAATCTCGACACCGTGGATTCTCTTGAGGAATGTATCCGCTCCGCGATCTCCGTCCAGCCTTATGTGGTCTCCGTGAAGGTCGCCATAGACCATTCTCGCTTCGTGAGGGGCGGAGACAGATACTCCTACATTTCCCTGACCGGCGATATGATTGACGCCATGGTGACCGTTGAGGTTGGGGGATCCAGAGTCATGGCCGAGATGCGCTACGATAAGGAGATGGAATACCCCCTCATGTACATATCTTATATCTGCTAAATGTACCCGGGCTTTATACGATTTAGGGTTGAAGGTGAGTTCAGGAACATAGACCAAACCAGGCAAACCAGAATTGTTGTAGAAAG
>CAZXOR010000232.1:0-1523 GCA_964642395.1 uncultured Methanomassiliicoccales archaeon
AGGCAGGACGGACTCTACGTTCTTGACGTCAAGAAGACCGACGGGAGGATCAGGGCCGCCGCATCCTTCCTGAGCCGTTACGACCCTAAGAGAGTTCTCGTGGTGTCCGCCAGGCAGTACGGCCAGAAGCCTGCCAGGGAGTTCTCTAAGGCCATCGGAGCCCCCGCCTTCGCCGGACGCTTCGTCCCCGGCACCCTGACCAACCCCCCCAACCCCGCGTTCATCGAGCCCGATGTCGTCGTCATCACTGACCCAGCCGCTGACAAACAAGCCCTTAATGAGGCCCTGAACCTGGGGACCCCCATCGTCGCCATGTGCGACGCTAACAACGAGACTCGTAATGTCGATCTCGTTATCCCTACCAACAATAAGGGGAGACGCGCTCTCGCCTGCATCTATTGGCTCCTGTCCAAGCAGGTCCTCTTCAAGAAGGGAAACATCAAAAACCCCACTGACTTCAACATGGAAATCGAGGACTTCGAGGCCAAGCTGGTCTGATCACAATCATAACAAACTTCTTATCCAAATCCCTTTCACCTTCTATGAGATCTCCCGCAGTGGCTGGACGCTTCTATTCGGACGACCCTGCACAGCTGGGTGTGATGATCGGCTGGTGCTATACTCATCCATTGGGGCCGGGGAAGCCGTTGTCCGAGGGGGATATAAGGCGCATCAGGGCCGCCATAGTACCGCACGCGGGCTACATCTGTTCCGGGATGACCGCGGCGCACGCGTACAGAGCGATTTTTGAGGACGGCCTGCCGGAGGTGTACGTGATCGTCGGCCCAGACCATTACGGGTCCGCCCAGGGCAAGACGGTTCTGTGCTCGGACGACTTCGTGACCCCACTTGGCGTGTGCAAGTCTGACAGGGAGGTCTGTACCAGGCTGTCCGAGGCCTTTGACGATGATCCCGGAGCGCACTCCCGCGAGCACGCCGTCGAGGTGCAGGTGCCCTTCATTCAGCGCATGGACCCAAACCCAAGGATTGTAGCGATCACTATGGGCGACCAGTCTCCTCGGGCGGCCGCGGAACTCGCATCCGAACTAGGGAGGGCCCTCGAAGACAGGGACGCGGTCGTGATAGCGTCGACGGACATGTCCCACTATATCTCCCACGCCTCAGCCAGGAGACTGGACGGCATGGTGCTGGATAGGGTGGCCGCGATGGACGTCCCGGGAATGTACAGGACGGTGCTCGATAATAGAATTTCTATGTGCGGTTACGGCCCTACGGCGGTGGCTATGCTATATGCGAAGGGCTGTTGCGCGGAGATGCTCTGTTAGACCGACTCCTACGATTCCCTCGGGATGTACCCGAATGCGGTAGTCGGGTACGCTTCGGCGGTCTTCTCTCTCTATACGATTTAGGGTTGAAATTTGATAACCAGGAATTAAGTTGGATTGATATATGGCATGTGAATTTGCGACATATGAGGCATTTGTCTAATGCCCGAAGAATGACAAAATTTTGAGAAAGCGCAGCATCACCAAAGATATGAATTTTTAGAATGCGTACCGCAT
>CAZXOR010000233.1:0-1516 GCA_964642395.1 uncultured Methanomassiliicoccales archaeon
CTAAATAACATACGGAGGCCGGGACCTCTGGTCCCGGTCAACCACAACACCGCAAGTAAGAACCAAGGTACTCTCTCAAATACGCGAACAATCAGCTGACCCTAGCATACGCGCGCTTGTGTAGGCGCGCGCACGTGTACGTATAGCCACAATTAAGATTCAGGTAGTAAGGTTATATTCAAGGCCACTGGAACGTCGTCCCGCAGCGTGGACAGTCACTTAAAAACGGGTAACCAGGGGCCGAAGTACTAGATTTGGAAGGGCCCCGGCATCTAATTTAGTGAGGTGTAGTTGATGTTCAGACTGGTAGAATGGAACTGCTTTTAACCATCCTGACGATTCTTACGGATCTGAGACGCACCTACTGCGGAAAGGAAATACCCGCCTTATACTCGTTCTCCATGTGCCCCACCTGCGGCCAGCCCGTGAACGGAGACCAGACCACCGGGAATTGAGACCAGGACCTAGTTCCTCTCCACTTGTTATCCAGGAGGCCGGAGGCATCTTTTATTATCGGATTCCGCATTTCGGTGGCATGAGATACAAGGAGATCCTGCCGGGGGTCCGTATCACCAACGACAGGTGCCTTATGCTCGAAGAGGGCCCCACAATCGTCCTCGGGGACCTCCATCTCGGATACGAGCGCGCCCTCGAGCAGGAGGGCATGTACATCCCCAGGATCAACATAGACTCCATCCGCGACGCCCTGAACGACATTCTGTGCAAGTACGAACCGGAGAGAGTGGTCCTGCTAGGCGACGTGAAGCACGACTTCAAGCGGGCGAGGTTCGAAGAGAAAGGGGAGGTCAGGAGGATCATGGGCCTCCTCACCGAGGCTGCCGAGACCGTGGTCGTCAAGGGGAACCACGACAATTACATTCAGAACATCATTGGGGACCTGGGAATCCTGACGGTGGACCATATAGACATCATGGGGTTCAGGCTGGAGCACGGCCACGTGGACTCCAGCGTCAGGCCAGTGATAATAGGACACGAACACCCGTCTGTCCGCATCCCGGGGGCCGTGGGAGGGGGGATGAAGATACAGTGCTTCGTGCACGCCAGGAGGGAGGGTGTCATCGTGCTCCCGCCCTTCAGCTCGTTCTCCTCTGGCAACGACCTGATCCTTGACGAACGGTGCGTGATGACCCCCGCCCTGAAGTCATCGGACTTCGCCTCGGTGGAAATCTATGGCGTCACCGACATGGGGCTGATGGACCTGGGCACGCTCAGGGACCTGTCGAACGTGGTGCTGCGAGAGAGATGTTATGATTGGATTCATCATCCATCCAGCAATCTTTATCCACCTTACTGGCCGCTAATCGCGCGCGTAATAAAGACCCACATCCAGTCTGGTGCTTTTTTTTATATGAGAAAGGCATTGCTTGAGTCAAGGAGATATTTAAAATGACTATGACTCCTAGAGACAGAGTACTTGCAGCTATGAAACAAGAATCTCTAGACAGGCCCCCCGTGGCCATCTTCACCCAGTCCGCCACCCTCGGACAGATGGAGA
>CAZXOR010000234.1:0-1513 GCA_964642395.1 uncultured Methanomassiliicoccales archaeon
TTCCTGGAGATCAACACTTACATCATGGTGGTGGTCATCGACGCCGTGATCATCATCCTGGTCCCCAACTCCATAGGGCTCTGGCAGCACCTGCTGGTCCTTGCGATCGCGTCGGTGTTCCTCGGAGCGTTCTACTTCAAAAGGTCCTACGAGGACAATAAGGGCAAGCGCGGTCAGCCGGATGAGGCAAAGAAGACTGGAGAAAAGGAAGAGTGAACTCGGCTCTTGCCAATCTCGTGGAGGCGGTTCTCGATCTCGAATGCCGTCTCCCTGAACTCCTTCAAACCTGAAGCGTCCTTCAGACTGTTGGTTTTTTCGCACAGGGTGTCCGCGATCCTCCTGGCACCGCAGTCTGCGGACTTCGCGCCCTGATTTGTCTGTACCATGATCACCGACGGGGAGTGGAGCATGAACTTAGACAGGGAGGCGGAGGCCATGCGGACCTTCTTGGACACAGTCTTCTCCACATCCACCACCTCCACCCTATGATTCGCCACGTCGTTCAGGAAGCCCTGCCGTCCGAGGCCTCGGACATAGTCACAGCGTTGCCGATCTTCCCAAGGGTGTGGCCGTCGATGCCGCTGTGTAGACAATGCCGTACTTGTTGGTGGAGACCATTTAACGGTTGGAGTAGTGGGTCATGCCGTTGCACAGAACCTCGTAGGCGTCCAGGTGGAGAGTCAGATCCTCGGACAGGTACCCATTGCGGATACAGATCTCGATGTCCTTGTTCGACATGAGGTAGCCTATAAGGTGGGCAGCCGACACAACGCAGCTCTCATCTTCCAGCAAATCGAGTAGCCTCTGGGTGGTACAGTCCCTAAAGGCCAGCAGACTCACTCCTGGAATTCCGGGCAGATGTGGATGTACCAGAACCGCTTCAAGTCAGCAACATCGTAAAAATAGACTAGGATGTGGGAGCCGTCAGAGATGCTAACCTCCATTCTTGAAGATTACCGGGACGCCCAGGTCCAAGTCCTTAATCCTGATGATGGAGACGATAAGGTTATGGTCGGTGATGGCCACACCCACTCCCCTCTACTTCGCAAGCTTCAGGGCGTTGCAGACGTCCGTGAAGGAGTCCAAGCAGTCGATGTGGAAGCGCATGTCTATGGCCATGACGCCGCTGTCGCGGTTGGCCTCCCAGTCCGGCCTCTCGAATCTGACCCTCACCTCAGGCATAGCGCCCTCCAGGCATCTTCCAACTGAGCGAGGATGTCGTCAGTGTCCATGGTTGTGATGCTCCCATCCTCTACGACGACGTCGCCCTGACACATCACCGTCTTAACGTTCAGGCTGTTCCCGGAGTAGACGATGTTGGCGACTATGTTCTCGGGCACCAGAGGCCTAAGGTTCGGCGCCTTCCCGTCGAGGATGACGATGTCGGCGTACTTCCCAGGCTCGATGGACCCGATGGAGTCCTGCATGCTCACTGCTCTGGCGCCGTTAACCGTGGCAAAGTCGAGGAGCTCCTGGGCGCTAGTGACCACGGGGTCCCACCTGCTGGACTTCT